>NZ_DJDM01000014.1:0-31605 GCF_002431085.1 Empedobacter sp. UBA5924 | reverse complement strand
TGATAATCTACGTTTTCTACGATTGTAAATACTACGCTCAATTTTACAACTTAGCGCTTTAGGAAGATTTCGAAATAAATGATTTTCACTATCAATACCCATAAATTTAGCTGTTAAGACAAGATTTATGAGTTATAAATCAAAAAGTTTAGGTCTTCTACGTTGATAAATTAAAAGTGTATCTGTGGATATTTTCGTAGAACTTATAATATTCTTTCATAATTTGTAAGTAAGTTGTTCATTGTAAATGTTTTGTACTTAAAACAATTTACTGATTTTCAATCAAATGAACAACTTTATTATTTAGTAATCAAAATGCACAACGGGTAAAACTAATATTTTTAATCATAATTTTGATTTAAGTTTTGTAAAAAATCAGCCATATCCTCAATTCGTAATTGCAGCTTACTCCCTACTTTAAGGCAGGATGAAGGCAACATAGTGGCAGTAGAGTGTATACAATACTTTTTTTGGACGGTTGAAAGTTGACAGCAATTCGTCTAAGTTCCCGATACTAAAATCAGAGATTTTCACTCGAACTGACGAAAAGTACAATTGTTTTTCAAGAGTTTTAATTTTGTTGACAGTTCGAGTTGAAAAAAAATGGTGAATCATTACACTCGAGTTTTGTATTTTCACTGTATGAAATGATTAGGCGGTGAATATTTGCTGAATCAAACAAATAGGCAGCGGCTACTTTTGGGTTATGGGCTCGGGAGAGGTTTCGAGAAGCGAAATAAATTAGTAACTAATCTATACTTTCATAATCTTTTTTATCGAGTTGATAATCAATAAACGATACTTTTCTGAGCTTCGCATTTCGTTTTGGAATAATAGGGTAACCTTTGGCTTCGGCAAATACTTTTGTGAATTTTGCGCCGAAATATAGAATTGTTGCAACATAATAAATCCACAACAAAAGAATAACCAACGAACCTGCCGATCCAAAAATGGTAGAATATTTGGAGTTTGCGATATAAATACCAATTAAATATTTTGCAATAAAGAATAGAATCGCCGTAAAAAACGCTCCTACAAAAGCTTGTTTTGCTTTGATACGTGCATCGGGAAGAATCTTGAAGAGAATATAAAATATCAAAATCGAGATTGAAATACTCAATGTATTATTAAGAAGAATAACTGTGGTCTTCGTCATAATGGTATCGAGTTCGAAAAGACTGAAAATTTCTTCTCCAAAACTCATTAATATACTATTTAATATTACTGTTGCTATTAAAACTATTCCTAATGAAAGGATAATCAAAAATGAAAGCCCTCTATTTATTACAAATTTCAACCAAGCTCTACGAGGAACTGCTTCGACACGCCAAATAAGATTGAGACTATCTTGCATATCGGTGAACATTGTTGTAGAACCAAAAATCAAAATTCCGATACCTATATATAAAGCAAGCGAACTATCTCCTGAAATGGTAGAATTTGTAACAAAATTTTGTACAGCTAAAGCGACATCTGGACCAACAATATTTTTAAGCTCATAAAACATTCGGTTTTCGATAGCATCTTTCTTAAAGAATAAACTTGCACTGGAAATTACAATCAGAATTAATGGTGAAAGTGAAAACAATGCGTAATAAGTTAACGAAGCGCTCAATTTCATAATTCGGTCCTCACCAAATTCAACAATTGTCTGTTTTAAAATATTAAAGTAGAATTTTAGTTGCTTCATTAAATTAATTACTTTAGAGATTAAAGATACAAATTCATAAAATCTATAACAAAAAAAAGACCATTCGATGAATGGTCTTTAAAAAAATATATTAAATCTTAGCTTACACTAACATTGTAACAGGATTTTCGATGTACATTCTTAATGTTTGTAAGAATTGTGCACCTGTTGCTCCGTCTACTGTTCTGTGATCACAAGCTAAAGATAATTTCATTGTGTTACCAACTACAACTTGTCCGTCTTTTACAACTGGTTTTTGAATAATTGAACCAACTGATAGGATACAAGAGTTTGGTTGATTGATAATCGATGTGAATGATTCGATTCCAAACATACCTAAGTTTGAAACAGAGAATGTTGATTTTTCCATTTCATCTGCTTTTAATTTGCGATCTCTTGCACGACCTGCATAATCTTTGACCTCAGCAGAAATTTGAGCAAATGATTTTTGATCTGTATTTTTAACAACAGGAACCAATAAACCATCTTCTACAGCAACTGCCACACCGATATTGATATCTCCATGTTGAATAATTTCTGTATCTGTCCAAGTAGAATTAACAGCTGGATGTTTGCGTAAAGCCATTGCACATGCTTTCACAATCATATCGTTGAATGAAATTTTCGTATCAGGCACTGAGTTTAATTGTTTGCGCGCAGCAATCGCATTATCCATATCCAACTCTACATTTAAGTAATAATGAGGAGCTGTAAATTTAGATTCAGCCAAACGTTTAGCGATAACTTTTCTCATTTGAGAATTTGGAATCACTTTATCTTCTCCAGAAACAAAAGTTTGAGCTGGTTTAACTGATTCAGATTTTGCTTCCGCTTTTGGTTGAGCAGATGGTTGATAATTTTCGATATCTTTTTTCACGATACGTCCATTATCACCAGAACCTTTCACCTCTGCTAAATTAATTCCTTTATCTTTTGCAATTGTTTTTGCTAATGGCGATGCAAAAATACGATCAGAAGAAGAAGTTTCTTCAACCTTATTATTTACATCTAATTGTACAACTACTGGTTTTTCGTCATCAACAACTTCTGTAGAAACTGCTGGTGCAGCAACTTTACCTCCGTTTGCTACAATTGCAGAAACGTCAGTACCAGCTTCACCAATAATTGCTAAAACAGAATCTACTGGTGCAGGCTCGTTCACTTTAGCTCCTTGATATAATAAAACACCATCAAATTCTGATTCGAATTCTTGCACTGCTTTATCTGTTTCAATTTCTGCTAAAATATCACCTTCCGCAACTTGATCTCCAACATTTTTGTGCCAAACAACTACAGTTCCTTCTTCCATTGTATCAGAAAGACGAGGCATTGTAATTACTTCCACATTTGCAGGAATTTCTGCAACAGGTTTTGCTTCTTCTGTTTTTGTTTCGCTGGGAGTTGATTTTTCTTCTTTAACTTCAGTCGTAACTTTTGCTCCACCCCCGATTAAACCTGAAATATCTTCTCCTTCATTTCCGATGATTGCTAAAACTTCATCAACATTTGTTGACACTCCTTCTGCAACACCTTGATATAATAATACTCCATCAAATTCTGATTCGAATTCTTGGATTGCTTTATCTGTTTCGATTTCTGCTAAGATATCACCCTCAGCAATTTTATCTCCTACATTTTTGTGCCATTTTACAACAGTTCCTTCTTCCATTGTATCGCTTAAGCGAGGCATTGTAATAATTTCTGCCATGGTTTTTAGTTGTTTTCGATTTTATCTAAGAATGGATAATTTTCTTCTGAATAGATATAATCATACATTACGTGTTCTTCTGGATAGTTAGAGTTTTCTGCAAATTCTGCACATTCTTCTACCATCACTTTTACTTCATCAATAATTGCATCTAATTGTTCTTTAGTTGCCCAATTGTTTACTAAGATATGATTCTCAACATTCAAGATTGGATCTTCTTGTTTGTACTCTTCCACCTCTTCTTTTGTACGATAAGGCTCAGCATCAGACATAGAGTGACCTCTATAACGATATGTACGTACATCTAAGAAAGTTGGTCCATCTCCACGACGCGCTCTTTCAATAGCTTCGTAAGCTGCTTCTGCAACTTTTACAGGATCCATACCATCTACAGGCATACAAGGCATTTCGTATCCTAAACCTAATTTCCAAATATCTTCGTGGTTAGCAGTACGAGAAACAGAAGTTCCCATAGCGTATTGATTGTTTTCGCAAACAAAAACAACTGGTAATTTCCAGTTCATCGCCATGTTAAATGTTTCATGTAATGTACCTTGACGAGTTGCGCCATCTCCCATTAAACAGATTGTAACACCATCGCGATTAAAGAATTTATCACCAAAAGCGATTCCTGCTCCTAATGGAATTTGCCCACCAACGATTCCGTGTCCACCATAAAAATTATGCTCTTTACTGAAAACGTGCATAGATCCTCCTAAACCATGAGAAGTTCCTGTTTCTTTACCACATAATTCAGCCAAAATACGTTTTGGGTCTACACCCAAAGCCATAGGCCAAACGTGACAACGATAAGCAGTAATCACATGATCTACACCAGGTTTCATTGCATGAATAAAACCGGCTGGTAAAGCTTCTTGACCATTGTATAAATGTAAGAAACCTCTAATTTTTTGCTTTAAATATAATGAACGACACTTATCTTCGAAGCGACGCCAAAAAGTCATATCACGATACCATTGTAGGTACGTTTCTTGCGTTAATTTTTCCATAATTGCACAATTCCGTTGGAACAAATTTAAACTAATCTATTTAGTGTACAAAATTGCTACCCTAAAAATTCGTCAGTAAAATGTAATGGAAGCAAATCTTTAGCAGAATTTATCACCAAAACATCACCTTCTTTTCCAGATAAAATAATTTCGATTGGTTGCGATTGTTTCTTTTCAATCTCTAAAATATATTGTCGACACATCCCGCATGGAGGCAATGGATAATTGACATTTGGCGTAGAAACAGCCAATTTTTCAATCTTAATATTTGGGAAGTTTGCATTTACATAAGCCAATAAACCTCTTTCGGCACAAGTTCCGACTGGATACGAAGCATTTTCTTGATTTGAACTCGAAAAAATTTCTCCATTTTCTAATTGAACAGATGCACCAACATTGAAATTAGAATAAGGCGCATATGCATTCAACGAAATATCATAAGCCTCTTCTACTACTTTTTTTTGTTCTGCTGCAAGCTCAGATTTACTCTCGAATCGTTCAAATTCAAAAGAATATTTTTCTTTTTTCATATAGAATTTACACCAAAGTGTATTATTTAATTAATTATTAAATACTTAAATCCTCTCAGCTATTTTATTCAATAGAAAAAGGAAGTAAATTTATAAAAAAATATTTTATGTTAGTGAAAATTTTTGCAAGTGCTATTTTCGGAGTTTCCGCAAAAACAATTATTGTGGAAGTTAATATTGATCAAGGTGTCGGGTATCATTTGGTTGGTTTGCCCGATAGCGCAATAAAAGAAAGTAATTTTAGGATAAATGCTGCACTAAAAAATTCTAATTTGAAATTACCTGGTAAAAAAATCACGATTAATATGGCGCCAGCAGATTTACAAAAAGAAGGTTCTGCCTATGATTTACCAATCGCAATTGGAATTTTAGCAGCTTCGGAGCAAGTAAATTCTGAACAACTCCATAAATTTATAATGATGGGCGAATTATCGCTAGATGGTTCACTTCGACCTATAAAAGGTGCATTGCCGATTGCAATACAAGCAAAAGAAGAAGGTTTCGAAGGAATTATTTTACCCAAACAAAATGCAGACGAAGCAGCTGTTGTAGAAGGAATCGATGTTTTTGCGGTTAATAACATCAGAGAAGTTGTTGATTATTTTAACGAAGAAATCATTTTACAACCTCATCAAGTTAATTTAGATGATTATTTTTTTAGTGAAATGAATAATTATCCTTTCGATTTTGCTGATGTAAAAGGTCAAGAAAATGTAAAACGTGCGATGGAAATCGCTGCTGCAGGAGGACATAACATTATTTTGATCGGTCCTCCAGGAAGTGGAAAAACAATGTTAGCCAAACGAATTGCTTCAATTCTTCCGAAAATGAGCGTACAAGAAGCGCTCGAAACAACAAAAATTCATAGCGTTGCTGGAAAATTATCTAACAAATCATTAATTGTAAGTCGTCCTTTTTCTAGTCCACATCATTCTATATCGGATGTCGCCTTAGTCGGCGGTGGTTCTTATCCACAACCTGGAGAAATTTCTTTGGCGCATAATGGTGTTTTGTTTTTGGATGAATTACCCGAATTTAAGCGAACTGTTTTAGAAGTTATGCGTCAACCTTTGGAAGATCGAGAAGTCACAATTTCGAGGGCAAAATTCACTGTGAATTATCCTGCGAGTTTTATGTTAGTAGCTTCTATGAATCCAAGTCCGAGCGGTTATTTTATGGATGATCCAAACAACACTTCCTCTTTAGCGGAAATGCAACGTTATATGAATAAAATTTCTGGACCACTTTTGGACCGAATTGATTTACATATCGAAGTGAATCCTGTTCCGTTTGATGATTTGTCGCAAGAACGTCGTGGCGAAAAAAGTGCTGTGATTCGTGAACGTGTCATTAATGCAAGAAATATCCAGACCAAACGATTTGAAAATACAAAAGTCCATTACAACTCGCAAATGGGACCAAAAGAGTTGGATACTTTTTGTGATTTAGATGATCATTCGAAGCATTTAATCAAAGTTGTTATGGAAAAATTAAATCTTTCTGCTCGTGCGTATGATCGAATTATTAGGGTTGGACGAACAATTGCAGATTTAGATAATTCTGAAACTATTCTTTCAAAACATATTAGTGAAGCTATTCAGTATAGAAGTTTGGATCGAAATCAGTGGATGTGAGTTTAATTATTAATGATGAATGATGAATTATGCGTTATGCAAAAAAAAGGAATCTCTTTCAAGATTCCTTTTCCATTTACTAAAATTCAAATTCACCAACCAAAATTCCTTCGCCGCCAGAATTTGGCTTGTTATTCTGGAAAGTAATCATTTTCTTCACTTGTTTTCCTGAGCTATACATCAAGTAAATCTCTGCCGAAATAGTTGTTGGCCCTGAAATACTCATTTGTCTTTCTCCGAAAAAATTCGTTTCTATTTTATATTTTCCTTTGATCGCTTTTTTTAACATAAATTGTTCTGGTCCGAAACCTTGCGTCACATCCTCACTCATTCGTCCACCAATCGCAGTTGTACGATGTCCGTAAAAACATTTCTCGCCATTTGGATCCGTCACCCACAAATCAATATCGGTCATATCTTTATTCCAATTCATCACCACACGAATATCAACCGGAATATCAACAATGATATCTTTATTAATTTTCGATAAATTCAATTCTTTTCGATGAAGCGAAATCAAATTATTAACTTCAGGCACAATAATCTCCGTAATATCGCGATCACGATTAGCAATTTCTATCGAATAATCGTTGGTCAATACTTTATATAAATGCTCTAAAGCCGATTGATATTGCTCATTGTCTTGTAACGCCAAGGCATAATCACGATAACTTTGCGCATCAAAAGGTCGCCAATCTAATACTTTTTTCGTGATAAATAATTCGGTTTGATATTCCTCAATTTCTTTCAATTTATATGCTAACATTTTATACAATTCAGCATCTTCTAAACCTAGATCTGCAATCGAGCTTAAAATTTTTAATCCAGTTTCTCTTTCCTTTTTCTGAAAGAAAAATGTTGCCACATCAAAATAATACGCAGGTGTTTCAGCATAATCATTTCTCAAATCTAAATAAGTTTGATATGGATTTTTAGACGCTTCTATCAACTTCATGTATTCTTTATCCGATTTTACATTGACTATTTTAATTTCTGGAACCGAAGCTGATGATTCATCCTTCATTTTTTTATCTGCAACAAAATTAGCAGAAGCATAACCTAAACTTCTCGATTCTCTTCTCACTCCATTTGCTGTAACTACCATAGCTTGTTCTGCACTAGATTCCATCTCCATTACAGCTGTTGTTCTAGGCTCTGGCATTACCATATTCACTTGTACAGTCTCTTCTAAATAAGTTATAGAATCCGTAACAGGCTTTGGATATTTTGGTTTTATATATTTAAAATCTTTCTTCCACCATTCTTTCAATTCCTTTGCTTTCGCAATTGCATTTTTCAACAAATCAGCTTTTCGAGTTTCTTTTTGTTCAAAACCTTGTTTCGATAATTTATTAAATTCATTTTGCAATTCCGCTGGTGGATTGATTTTATACTTTACATAATCCGAAACATTTTCCAAAACAATCAAACTTGTATTCGATGTTACAATCGAAAATTGTTTCCCAATTTCTTCAATTTCAGTTTTATTTTGCTCTGGATTCAATTCCAAATAATTCACTTTGCTTTGCGCCCAAATTTTACTAATTTCAAGATTTTGAGTTGCTTTACTCAAATCCAATTCTTTGTTGAATTCCACTTTTCCATTTCGTCCAAACATCATCGTTAATTTTGCATTTGGATACTGAGAAATTCCCGCAATCGAAATTCCATTGTTCACATCATTTGTCGAAATTGGATAAACTTCTCCTGCTGTATTATTGATAATTCCTAAGAATTGAACCGAACTTTCATTGATTTGTTTGAACGCATTTTCTACAGAATTTTCATTTAGATTGATAAATTTTCCTCCAATTTTTTGCGCAATCATTTTCAAAACGCCATAATTAGAAGTCGGCGAAGACGCAATTGTATAGAAAGATTTATCGATATTAAATATATTCGAGCCAAAAGACGAAATTCCATCCGAAAACAAAAGATATTCGTTTGCTTTCAGATTTGTTGGAAGAATTTTTGCATAATTTGTTCCTCCATCATATGTCACATTTTCCAAATATTTTTTCAATTCAGACCAATCACCATTTTTAATTTGAAACAATCTCGATTTTTCCAAAGAAATATTCAACAACGAAACTTCAATATTTAGATTTTTTTGTTGAGAAATAATTTTATCTAAAAATTCTAATTCTTTTTGATGATTTCGTTTCAAACCACTCAACGAATTATCCCAGATAATTCCAATATTTTTCGACCAAACTTTTGGTTGAGATTTCGCATCTACCAATAAATTCGCATAAAAATAAACCGAACCATCTACATTTTTCTGAACAAAAGATTCTACATTATTCGGCGATTTTGGAAGATTAATAATTAATGATTTTTTAGGCGTAAAATCTGTTTTTGACAAATTTGCTTCATATATATTACTATTTTCAGAAAAATTGAACGAACCATCTGGCGTTTCAACCAATTGTGGTTTTCCAGCAGCATTGTACACTTTTGTTATCAAATTAAACTTCGCAATCTTCTTCGAAGAATCTAATGGCAAATGATATTGATACGACGATTTATCCAATTTCAATTCTTGGTAATACGACAACTGAATCGTACGCGAACCTTTTGCTGGAATCGGAGAAATTCGAGTTCGGAAATTATTTCCTTCTACTTTTTCGATAATTCCAGGATCGACATTTTGCTTCTGAATACTTTCAAAAACCTCAACCGCACGCACTTTTGTAACAGGAACTGCATTTCGCAATTTTCCATTAATATCAATTGCATATCCATTAACCGTCGTGTTTTCGGGCAAAGGAAAAACTAAATTCCCTTCAAGATTTCGACTTGACGAATTCATAAAAACTAAAGTTGTTGTCGTTTTGGCTAAATTTCCAAAAATCTCAATTTGTACATCCATCGATTGCAAACTCACAGAATTTTCGTCTGGGCGTTCACCGATTTCGATACGCGGAAATCCGATTCGAATATCTTGCGCATTTATTTTTGTAGAAAAAAACATTCCAACAAAAACGAAGAAAAAAGAAAATAACTTTTTCATATTGTTTGATTTGTAAGTTAGATGCAACAAATTACAAAAAGGTTGGTTGATGTGAAAAAGTTTTAAGTGTTGAGTTGTTAGTTATAAGTTTATTTCAGATTTCCTCTTTTCGTCGGAAGGATATTTACTTGATTCATATTATTAAAATTATCTTTCTGAACCTTATTTTAAGACTGAATATTTTTTACAAAAATTAGAAATAAATCATTATATTTGATTGAATTACAATTTATAATAAAATGAAAAACATATTATATATAACGGGATTAGTTTTAATATTAACTTCAATTTTATTAATCTTAGAATTTTCTGATTCTAATAGAATGAGCTTAATTGCAGGAATGATTTTGCCAATAGGATTAGCGTTTAACATTTTAGGTTTTACTTTAAAAACTAATCCACTAAAAGAATAAATTTAATATTCTGCCATAAATATTAAATCGAAAAGCCAATTGCTCTTAGAAACAATTGGCTTTTTGATTTACTTTTTTATATCTATTTTCTCTCGCTCTTTATCTTCACTCACTTTGTAAGCTTTCAAGACTTCGCGAACAATCTTGTGTCGAACAACATCTTTATCATCCAAATAAATAAATCCGATATCTTTTACATCTTTCAATATATTAATCGCTTCACGTAAACCAGATTTTTGTTTTGGTGGTAAATCGACCTGACCAGGATCTCCTGTGATAATAAATTTAGAATTTTTTCCCATACGCGTCAAAAACATTTTCATCTGGGCATACGTTGTATTTTGTGCTTCATCAAGAATTACAAAAGCTCCGTCCAACGTTCGACCACGCATAAATGCTAAAGGCGCAACTTCTATCACTCCTTTTTCTGTATAAGACGAAAGCTTCTCGAACGGAATCATATCTTTCAACGCATCGTACAAAGGTTGTAAATATGGATCTAATTTATCTTTCATATCACCTGGTAAAAAACCTAAATTTTCTCCAGCTTCTACAGCAGGACGCGTCATAATAATTCGGCGAACTTCTTTGTTCTTCAACGCTTGTACCGCCAATGCAACAGCCGTATAGGTTTTTCCCGTACCAGCAGGTCCAATTGCAAAGACCATATCTTTGTTGTAAACAGTTTGTACCAGCTTTTGTTGATTAGGCGTTTGAGGTTTGATGATTTTACCATTTACACCGTGTACAATAATTTCGTCTTCTTTTTTCATTTGAAGCATTTCATTATTATCTTCGGTCATAATGATTTCGAGTTCGCGATCAGATAGTCGATTGTATTTGTGAATATGCTGAATTACTCTTTGCATTTTTTGGTCAAATACTTTCAGAACATCTTCATTTCCAAATACTGTCAACTCTCTTCCGCGAGCAACAATCTTTAATTTTGGATAATATTCTTTGATTCTTTTTAGATGTTCATTATTAGCACCATAAAAATCTTGAGCATTAATTTCGGCTAATTCAATATTAATTTCTGTCAAATGAGATTGTTTTTTTGGTTCACTTACACAAAAATAAAGAATAATAAACAATATATTTGCTAATTATTAGAGAATAGTGGCAATTATTACATTAACATCGGATTTTGGAGTCAAAGATTACTTTGTTTCTAGCGTTAAAGGCGCAATTCTAAAGGAATTGGCCGATGTTACAATTGTAGATATTTCGCATCATGTTAATCCTTATGATTTATCTGAAGCTGCCTATATCATTCGTAATTCTTACGAAGAATTTCCTGAAGGAACTATACATATTATTGGGATTAATGCCTTAAGTACGCCTTATCAAAAGCCAATTTGTGCATTAATCAATCATCATTATTTTATTTGTGCAGATAATGGAATTTTATCCTTGATTTGTCAAAAAAATCAACCAGAAGAAATTTACGAAATCACTGCTTATCCAGAAGGAATAGACAGTCTATTTCCAATGAAAAATTGTTTTGTGCCAGTTGCATGTCACTTGGCGCGCGGCGGAGTTCCTGCTCTTTTAGGGAACAAACGTACAGAAATGAAACAATTGAATGAGTTGAAACCAATTTATCGCGATGATAAATATATCATAGGAAATGTGATTTATATTGATCATTTTGGGAATGTTGTAAGTAATATTTCAAAAGATTTTTTCGATGAAATTGCACAAGACAGAAAATATAAAATTTTGCTTCGTCAAAAAGATTTCTCGATGACCGATATTACTGTTATTTATGAGCATTACAACGAAGTTGTACAAGATTTTAACAAAGAAGTGCAAGCTTTTGGGCGAACATTGTGTTTGTTTAATTCGGCAGGATTCTTAGAAGTTACGCTTTACAAAAGTAATCCAACGATATCAGGAGGTGCGAATCAGTTAATGGGATTGAAGAAAAACGATACAATTACAATTGAATTTGAAAATTAACGCTGAGAAAATTTAGTATTAGAGAGTTTACAATAACTATATGACTTATAATTATTTAATATACAAAGCAATACACGTTATCTTCGTGGTAAGTTACTTTGCTGGTTTATTTTACATTGTTCGTTTAATGATTTATCATACAGAAACGCAACAAATGGAAGAACCAAAAAAATCAATTTTGCAGGATCAATATACCTACATGGAGAAAAAATTATGGAATGTAATTACCGCTCCTGCTTTGGTTATTTTGATTACAATGGGATTGAATATGCTTTACAAAAATCAAGGTTTGCTGCATATGCCTTGGATGAAAAGTAAATTGGGAATGATAAGTGTTTTATTAATTTATCATTTTTGGTGCTGGCGAACGTTGAAACAAATTCAAAATAAAGTTTTCAAATACACTTCTGTTCAACTGCGAATGATGAACGAATTGGCAACAATTTTATTATTTGTTATCGTGTTTGCTGTGATTCAAAAAACAGATTTTGGTCGAGATTGGTATTGGTCAATTGTCAGTTTCTTTGGTTGTGGTATACTACTTATGCTTATTGTACGTTTAATTAATCGTAATAATAAAAAATAACATGTGGACGATCTTCAAAAAAGAGTTTTCCAATTTTTATTTAGGCTTCACCGCCTATTTAGCAACCGCGACATTTGTTATCGTTTCGGTTTTGTTCCTTTGGTTTTTTGATAACGAATTCAATGTTTTCAATACGGGAAATGCAACTTTAAATAGTTTTTTCTTTGTCGGACCTTGGATTTTTCTATTCATGATTCCAGCTTTAACGATGAAATTAATCGCGGAAGAGCAAGCAAACGGCACATTATTGTGGTTATTTACACTACCTATAAAAAATAACCAAATTATTTGGGGCAAATATTTAGCAGTCGTTTCAGTTGTCGTTTTTTGTCTGCTTTCAACTTTCTTGTTCATCATTACGTTGCAAGAATTTTTGATGCCTGAACAAGAATTAGATTACGGAACAATTTTTTCTGGCTATTTAGGACTTTTCTTTTTAGGAAACTTATTCGCCGCAATTGGTTTATTTACCTCTTCTATTACCAAGAATCAAGTAATGGCTTATGTTTTGGCGGTTTTCTTTTGCTTCATTATTTTTTATGGATTCGAAAGTTTAGCGTCTTATAATTTACTTGGTTCGATGGATTTCTATGTTCAAAAAATTGGAAGTTTTACACATTACAACCAGTTTTTGAAAGGAATTATTGACACACGAGATTTACTTTACTTTTTGATTTTGATTGGAATTTTAAATCAAATTTCAATCGTTAATCTTGAAAATAAAAAATAGTGCCATGAAAAAATTAAACAAAAAACATCTAATTACTTTCATCGCATTTATCGCGCTTTTTATCATCGCTCAATTTGTTTACACACGAATTGACATGACGAAAGACAAACGTTTTACGTTAACTTCTACAACAGAAAAGTTAGTAGAAAATGTAAAACAACCGCTTAAAATTGAAATTCTTTTGGGTGGAGATTTAACGGGCGATTACAGAATTTTGAAAAACGAAATTCAGTTTTTATTAGACGAACTTCGCGAAAAAAACAGCAATATTTCTTATTCTTTTATTGATCCTGTCGATTTAGGACAAGCCGAATTAGAGCAAAATAAATTGACTCCAGTTCCGATTAAAACCGACAAAGGAATTTTGAATGTTTATCCGTACGCAAAATTAACTTACGGCGACAAATCGACTTATATGGAGGTTTTGGTCAATGACCCTTCTACTCCATTTGATAAATTAGCGTTGGCTTCAACAGAAAAATTAGAATATTTATTTGCCGAAAAAATTCAGAAAGCAACCAATTTTGAGCGCAAAAGAGTTGGTTTTATCGTTCATCATGACGAATTACCAGAAGCTAATATTCAAGGATTAGGTTCTGCTTTGTCAGAAAAATATGATGTTGAGATCTACCTTAATCCAATTGCAAACAAATCGTTTACTTTACAACCTTCTGATTTGGATAGTTTGAAACGTTTTGATGCGTTAATTATCGCAAAACCTACATTACCTTTTTCTGATATGGATAAATTGGTTTTGGATCAATATATCATGAATGGTGGAAAAATGATGATGGCTGTGGAAACTGTCGATGCTGAAATGGATTCTATTTTCCGAAGTGGAAAAATCGTTGCTTTTCCAAGAGATTTGAAGTTAAATGATTTCTTATTCAATTATGGTGTTCGCATTCATCCGGCTGTTATAAAGGATATGAATGGGGCGCAAATTGTTTTGGCTGATGGTGAAACGGCAGGAAATACAAGTTACAATTATTACAATTGGCCTTATTTTGAGTTAGGAATTAAAGGAGAAGAAAACCCAATTACAAGTTCAATCGATCCTGTTTTATTTCAATTTTCGAATCCAATCGAATTACTAAAAAATCCAAATATTAAGCAAACGGTTTTATTGAGTTCTTCTGAACAATCAAGTTTGAAACCTGCTTTAAATTATATTCAATTAAACGAAGTTGAAATCGAAAATCCTGAAGAATATAAAATGGGTAAAATTCCGATGGCAGTTTTGTTAGAAGGTAATTTCAATTCGGCTTATGCTTCGCGTTACGAACGTAAAGAATTTCCGAATTTCAAACCGAAAACTACTGACGGAAAAATGATCGTTATTTCGGACGGAGATGTTTTGAAAAATGCTTTGTGGAGAGGAATTCCGATGCAATTAGGAGAAAATAAATTTTCGGTTCGTCCAGATAATCCAGACGGAAAACCGAAAACATACGCCAACCAAACATTTGTAATGAATGCGATGGATTATTTATTAGGTGATTCTGATTTCTTGGCTCTACGTAATCGTAAATTAGAGATTCCTTTGTTGAGCGAAACAACTGTTTTACAAGAAAAATCTACTTGGCAAATGATTAATCTACTTGTTCCAACTGCTATTATTGCTTTATTAGCTGGAATTGGATTTTGGATTAGAAAGAAAAGATATTCTTAAAAAAACGAATTTCGAAGCTCGAGTTTAGAAATTAATAAAATGCAATAGGGATTGAAGTGGAAATCCTTTTTTGATAACTAAACGAAGTCGAAGTTTGAGAAAAAGATTGCAACGAAAAGCCCGCCCGAAGGGATTGCCCAAAATTAAAAAAACCTCAAGTAAATAACTTGAGTTTTTTTTAGTTTTAAATAAAAGAATTACCTATTTTTAATTCACACTAATATGAATTAAAATTTAATGAACAATCTATATAAATTTATTTTAACCTTATTACTAACCTTTACAATTCCTATTTTATTATATAGTCAAATTCACGTAAAAGAAACTTCTACTGGAAATGGCTCTGGAGCTAATTGGAATAATGCTATCTCATATGAAAATTTAACTAATAACATAAATTCAATAACTAATAGAAATACAAACATTTCAATAAAATTATATCAAGGTAATTTCTCTGCTAGGAATGTTATTGATTTTCGCGGTTTTTTTAAAGTTGAAATAACAGGTGGTTATATATATGAAATTGATCCAGAAACAGGTGGTTGGTTAGAAAGAACTGGTAATGAAACAACATCGGTTATTAATGGTCAAAATGCAACAAAGCTGTTTAAGTTTGAAAATAATTTAGAAGTAACATTAAAAAATTTCACTTCTAAAAATGCTAATTCTACATCATTAACAGAAAAAGGTTCTTCTGCTTCTTTTATTAATTCTCCTAATCTAACATTGAATTTAGAAAATATTATTTTTGCAGAAAACAATTTATCTAATACAAGCTCAGTTTATATAAATAATATAAATGAAATAAAAACCGATTTTGTCCAATTTAATGACAACAGGGCTATAAACAATTCTACAAATAATGGTAGTGCTTTTTATATAGAAAATGTAAATAAAGTAACTTTAGAAAATACCACTTTTAAAAATAATTCTTCATCTTCAAATGGTGCTGCTTTATATTTGAAAAATCTTGATAATGTAAAAATTGAACAAATTGTTGGTAATAATACTTCGAGTACTGATGTTTATAATTTTGAAAATAATATAAGTTTAGAAAATGGTGGAGCTATCTATAATAATAATAGTAATCTAACTTTAACTGCTATTTATTTCAAAGAAAATGAAAGTAGAAAAAATGGTGGAGCTATTTATAGCACACCAAACTCTAAAAACTATCTAAATAGAATTCATTTCATTGGAAATAAAGCAATAATTGGTGGAGCTATTTATAATGAAAGTAATTCAGATTTTAAAATTATTAGCTCTTTATTCTATAATAACAGAGCGTCTAATTATGCTGGTGCTATATTTAACAAAAAAAATCTTCTGATTACTAATGCAACTATTGTAAATAATTCTAACTCTGCTATCGTATATGCTCAAAATTCTAAAAATATCATCTATAATAGTATTTTCTATATAAATGGGAGAACAGGCAACTTAAATAAAGACATTTCTTCTGAAATATTAAATGATAATTCAGCTACAAATGATATCCAAAATAATATTGTAGAGGATTACTCTACCGCAAATAACATTAGAGGAAATCCTAAATTTGTAAATGACAATTCTGATTTTACTCTACAAATTTCTAGTCCAGCTTTCAATACAGGAAGTGAACGTTTATTTCAACAAATCGCAGGAGGTGCTACTTCTCTTTTTCATGATATTGACAAAAGAAATAGATATTATGGATTATCTGTAGATATGGGTGCTTATGAATTAACTTTTGATATCAATACACTTTTTCCTGATTGTCCAAATATTATATCTCCATATGATAATGAAGAAAATGTTATTTTGAAACCTAGTCTTAAATGGGAAAAAATAAATAATGCTAATCAATATAATTTAATAATTCAAGAAGATAATCAGAGTGATCCAACAATTCAAACTGATGTTTTAGATAATTCCACACCAAGCAATAATACTATTACATTTTCTCAAATAGCAAACGATTTAACACCCAACACTTGGTATAATGTAAAAATACACCCAGAAAATACATTAATAGGAATGAAACGTGAAACTTGTCCTGTTTTTAGATTTAAAACAATGGATGTACCTACCATTCCAAATTGTACAACAGCAACATTACCTGCAAATGGAGAATCAAATGTTTCATTAAATCCGACAATTAAATGGAATAAAATCGCAAATGCCACTTCCTATCAATTAATCATTGGAACATCCCAAAATGGAAATGATATTTTGGAAATAAATTTAGGTAACGTTGATACATATACTATTTCTACTTCATTATCTTATAATATGACTTATTATGTAAGAGTAATAGCAATTAATAATATTGGTCCTGCAATATCTTGTTCTAATATTTCATTTACTACTTTACTACCTCCTGATCCGTGTGAAAAAGTTAAACTATCATTAAAAATTACAAAAAATGAAGTTACAGTAAATGTTACTAATGCTAATCAACCTATTAAATACCGAATAGATAATGGACAATGGACGACATCCAACACATTTACTGATGTTTCTAAAGGCTTACATAAAATCGAAATACAAACTGCTGAAGGTTGTATTAAAGAGATATTATTTGAAATCCCCAATTTTTATAATTTCATCTCGCCAAACAATGATGGAAAAAATGACGAAATTGATTTTTCATTCCTTAAATTAAAAGAAAAATCTTCTGTTTTAATCGTTGATCGTTTCGGAAAAACTGTATTCAAAGACAATGGAGAAAATAATTTTATTTGGAAAGGAAAACAAGCCAACGGAATGAACTTACCAACAGATACTTATTGGTATTATTTAGAATGGAATGAACTAAATTCTGAAACAAAAAACAAATTACAAGGCTGGATTTTACTCAAAAATAAATAACAAAAAAAACCTCTCAAATTCTGAGAGGTTTTTATATGTAAAGTTGTGACGATTTTACTCTAAGTGCATAAACGCTTTTTTACTCAAAAGGCGCTCTTCGCTTTCTACGTGGTTATCATCAGGCACACAACAATCCACCGGACAAACTGCCGCACATTGTGGTTCTTCGTGGAAACCTTTACATTCAGTACATTTATCGGGAACAATGTAATAAACCTCATCACTCACAGGATCTTGCACCGCATCAGCGTCAAAAGTTGCGCCGTCTACGTTTACAATTGTTCCGCTAAGAGAAGTTCCATCAGAATATTTCCAATCTACCGCAGCTTCATAAATCGCGTTATTTGGACATTCTGGCTCACAAGCTCCACAATTTATACATTCATCTGTAATAATTATAGCCATTGTATCTGTTTTTTTATTTCCTACATTTGCAACTACAAAATTACATTTAATTTTCAGAAAAAATGACATTTGAACAAAGGATTTCAGCATTTAACGAATTGGGGCAGTTTTTTAATTTTATTATAAATAATGATTCGATTAAAGACACAGAACTGACAGAAAAATTCGAGAATTGGAAAGAAGAAGCTGAATATGCAGTGAGCGATGCAGAAGCCTACAACAATTGGTTTACAAAAGATAATATTACGTTAGCCTTGAAAAGTTGGGCAGAAGCTTTAACGGAAGAAAATTTATTGGCTTGGTCGAAAGATTATCCTTTTGCTGAAACGCAAAAAAATGTCGGAATTATCATGGCTGGGAATTTACCTTTGGTTGGTTTTCATGATTTACTTTCTGTTGTTATTTCTGGAAATAATGCGTTAATCAAAACCTCATCTAAAGATGATAAATTAATCAAATTAGCGATAAAATATTTGTATTCGATTGATGAAAATTTCAAATTGATTATTCAAACTATTGAACGATTAGAAAATTTTGATGCAGTTATTGCAACTGGAAGTAATAACACGGCACGTTATTTTGAACAATATTTTGGAAAAGTTCCTAACATTATTCGTAAAAATAGAACTTCGGTTGCTGTATTGAATGGTTCGGAAACTGATGAAGAATTGAAAAAATTGGGTAACGACTTATTCATTTATTTTGGATTAGGTTGCCGAAATGTAACTAAACTTTATGTAAAAGATGAAGTTCAATTACCAAAAATTTTCGAAGCTATTTTTTCTTATGGTGATGTGATTAATCATCCTAAATATGCAAATAATTACGATTACAATCGTGCAATATTTTTGTTAGGAAAAGATGAATTTTTAGACAATAATTTTGTTCTAATGAAAAAAGATACAGCTTTACATTCTCCAATTGCAGTTGTAAATTTTGAAGTTTATGAAGATGTAAATGATGTAAAAAAATATTTGATCGAAAATGAAGATCAAATACAATGTGTGGTTGGAAATGACATGAAAGATAATCCGAATTATGTTGAATTTGGACAAACTCAATTCCCTAAATTAACAGATTATGCCGATAATATTGATACGCTGAAATTTTTGGCGGAGTTGTAGATGTTAGATGCAAAAATAATTTAATTATAGATTCCTACATTCGTCGGAATGACATTTACTTTATTTCTTGTTGAGCTCGTTTCAACATTGCATCTAAATTATAAATAAACTAAAAGAGAATNNATTCTCTTTTAGTTTATTTATTAAAACGTCGCTGCTCCAGCAGTTTCATTTTCTAATTTTCGGTTGATATTTGTTTTCTTACCTTTAGCAAAATCAAAGCTCAAACCAACAACAAACATCGATTTGTTGTCCCAAATTTTCCCTACACGAGAATAATCCACATATTGTTTATCCATCGTTTTTTGCTTGTAAGTCGATGGCATTCCAATCCAATACATTCCAGTAGAAAAAGTCCAATTATTGTACTTATAACTCGCAAAAGCATGGTTCATGTTTTCTTGTGTATACAACAAAGCTCCGCCCAACGTGTAATAAGGAATATTAAATTGATAATCTACACGAAAGTTTTTGTAAACAGATGATAATGCAAAATAATTTCCGATATAATCATTCTTCAAAATTCTACCATCTTTCGTTTTAAAACGCTCTGTTGCTGGTGCTATATTTACTTTAACAGCTAAAATATCTGTTCCGAAAGGTTTGATAGAACCTGTAATTTGTACACCGTAACGTTGCGAATTTTGAGCATTTTCGTAGGTTAATTTATATCCTTCTACATTTCCATTTATGATATTTTGCAAATACAATTGATTAATTGGATCTTTTGTATAATGATAAAATGCATTTGTATTTAAATCAAAATATTTTGAATTGAAAGAGTAAATCAAATTATTTCCAAACGATTTCTGAATGGTTAAATACGGATTTCCTTCTTGTGTAATGTTTTCTACAACCTGAATCACGTTTTTACTCAATGCCGAATTCCAAGGACTGGTTGGTTTGTATGAACTCGAAAAACGTAAATTTTGATTCTTCGCTAATTCATAACCCAATACTAATTTTGGTGTAAACGTCCACGTATCTGTGTTTGTATCTTCATTCTTGTTATGAACATTCGTTAATCCAACACCCAAACGATATGACAACTTTTTCGCTTTTCCAGAATATTCAGAATAGATATATTGTTCTAAATAATTTACTTTATTATTCGAAGGACCATTTAAGTTTTCTAATTTATTATCAATTGAATTATTCGAAATTCGATAACCAGAATTTAATTTTCCTTTCTCGAAACTATGTGTATACGCTATTTCTCCTACAATTCCTTTTTGATCAGCTTCTAAATTTGTCAAATAATTATATTGTTCAGCACCAGAAATTGTTTCCCATTCGCGCGTTTCGTCAATCGATTTCGTTGTATACATCGATCCAACTACATTTAAACTTAACTCATCTTTCTTTCCTAATTTTCTCGAATAATAAAGATCTAATGTTGGTTTTGAATAATTAGAATTAGAATGTTTATAGGTTGAATGATTGTTTAATAAACTATTTTGATAGAACAAACTTGTTCCATTCGCATAAGCAAAACTCGAACTGATATTCATATCCAACTTTGCTTGAAAAGCATATTTATCCGAATCCGAATTGGTATATCGCAATGCAATTGTTTGATCCGTATATCCAAAATATTCGTTGCGCTGATTTTCTGTTCTGTAATGAATATTATTTAAGTTATAATCATAAATATTCATCGAAGTACGATCTTTATAATCTCTCAGATAAATGTTATACTCTAATCCAAAGTTACTTTTTCCTTTCGTAAAATTCGCATAAGCAGAACCATTTATAAAACCTGTTGTAAACGCCGAAGTGAGATCCGCACCATATACATAACCATTTTCTGGATTACGCGTAATCAAATTCACCACTTGATCTGCACGATTTGCATAACGCGCTGGCGGAATATCAAAATACTCAACACGCACCACATCTTGCGGTTTCACAGCACGAATTTGATTATCTGTTGCCTCAATTCCATTAATCAATAACAAAGTCGTTCCACCTTTTGTACTCTGTATTGTATTCGAAATTGGATCTACTTGTAATTCTGGCAATGTGTTCAATAAATCTTTTGCATAGCGCGCTTTGTCCAACGCTTCTTTATCAAACGTATAAACTGCTTTGTCTGCAAACATTTTTTTGCGTTGCGATTGTACTAAAACTTCTTTTATTTCAATTGGATTATAGTTCGTTGAATCTTGCTTTTCATCTTGTCCAAAAGCAAAAATTCCTGATAATGTAACAGCAAGTACAAAAAATTTCTTCATGGTTAATTCTACTATTAAGAGTTAGTGTATATTTATATGACGCATGAAGAACAAATAAGTTACACAAGAATTGCAATTATTTTTGATAACTTTACGCTAAACAAGATTTTTGAGTTTGAAAAAATTATTTCTTTTTATCGTACTTTTTACAAGTTTCAATTTATTATATGCGCAAGAACAAGCCGAACGTTCGTTGACAGAATATCGTGTCGAAAGTTTCCAAACATCTTTGGTTGCGAAAAAAATGCTATACGATTGGTTTGGAAAATGGGACAATGTTTTGTACACTAAAAACAATCAACCGTTGTTAGTTTGGTCGAATAAAAACATCATTAATGAATCAAATGAAACTTTTACTTTGATTGCTTCGAGTGTAGAAAATGATGAAGAAATGTACGGAACTGTTCAAGTTTTGACAAGTAAAAAACAAGATGCTTTGGCGAAAGATTCTCCTTTTCGTGAATACTTAAATGAATTTTTAAAAACAGTTTCAAAGAAAGAAAATAAAAGTAAACGTTTTTTTAAGGAGTATATAAAAGTGGTGTATTAAACTTAATTATTAGTTATGAATTATAAATTATTGAGTTTTCTTATGGTTATTTCTATCAATATTTTTGGACAAGATAAAATTAATTCTTCTTTGAAAGATGAATTAATAAAAGTTGATCATACTGATCAAAAAATCAGGAAAATATATTTTATTCCTACTGTTTTAGAATCAAAAACGGATTCTATTGCTTTGTCAAACAATATTGATAAACATCAAGTAAAATCATTTCTCGAAAAGGAAATGAACAAAATTGATTCCATTAATATTTCTAAAATTGATTCGATAATAAAAGAATATGGATATCCAGGAAATGATTTAGTTGGAAATAATGATAGTTCTATTGCTTGGCAAATTATTCAACATTCGAAAAATCCAAAAAAATACCTTAATCTTCTGAAACAAGCTGTTGATAACAAACAATTAGATTTCAAATATTATGCGTTCACTCTTGATAAAAGCCTTGTGTATGACAAAAAACCTCAAATTTATGGAACTCAATTTTTTCAAGTTAAATTAAAAAGCACAGACAAAACAGAATTAATTCTTTGGCCTATTCAAGATATCAAAAATGTAAATAAATTAAGAAGAAACGCTGGCATTAAATCAACTATAAAAAAATATGCAAAGGATTCTAAGGTTAGATTTAAACATTATACTTTAAATGATTTTTATTAACGATTTTAAACAAAAAAAATCCTTCAAGAAAAACGTGAAGGATTTATATTTTATGTTCAGTTTGAGTATTTTAAAATGTATCGAAAACGAAGACTTTTAATTGTTACGTTTGAAAAAAGAATCGACAAACTCCATTTTATTGAAAGCTTGCAAATCATTGATTCCTTCACCAACACCAATGTATTTAACTGGAATCTGAAATTGATCTGAAATCCCAATTACTACTCCTCCTTTTGCTGTTCCATCTAATTTTGTAACCGCTAAAGAAGAAACTTCTGTTGCTTGTGTAAATTGTTTCGCTTGCTCAAAAGCATTTTGGCCTGTAGAACCATCTAACACTAATAGAACTTCGTGTGGCGCATCAGGAATTACCTTTTGCATCACACGTTTTATTTTAGTTAACTCGTTCATCAAGTTAATTTTGTTGTGCAAACGTCCTGCTGTGTCAATCAAAACAACATCTGCATTTTGCGCAACTGCCGACTGAATGGTATCAAATGCAACCGAAGCAGGATCAGAACCCATCGCTTGTTTTACAATTGGTACACCTGCACGATCCGACCAAATTACCAACTGATCTACAGCTGCCGCACGAAACGTATCTGCCGCACCAAGAACTACTTTAAGTCCTTGAGATTTGAACTGAGAAGCCAATTTACCAATCGTCGTTGTTTTTCCAACTCCATTTACTCCGACCACCATAATAACATATGGCACATCTTTCTTTGGAATCGAAAAACCATTTGTATCTTCGATATTATTTTCGGAAAGTAAGCCTGCAATTTCTTCGCGAAGAATTAAATCTAACTCAGAAGTCGAAACATATTTATCACGCTCTACGCGTTCTTCTATTCGACGAATAATTTTGATCGTTGTTTCAACACCGACATCAGAAGAAATCAATACTTCTTCCAAATCATCTAAAACCTCATCGTCTACTTTAGATTTACCTACTACAGCACGACTGATTTTATCGAATAGAGAAGTTTTAGATTTTTCTAATCCTTCATCTAATTTTTCTTTGCTTTCTTTACCTAATATCTTTTTGAACCAACTCATTAATAAGCTAAATTTCTTAAAATTTTGTACGAAGATACATAAAATATAAGGAAATAAAAAAGCCGCCCTGAAAACGAGGCAGCTCAATTAACCTTAAATATTTTTTGTTAAGGAGATGATTTGATTATTTCGTGAAGAAAGAATCTGCTTCATCAGCGTTAACTACTTTTTCAACAAATACGTAAGCTCCAGATTTTGGAGATTTTACCATTTTGATAACTTTGGTCATTTTTTTAGACCCAGTTTGTAGGGTTGCTACCGTTTTCTTTGCCATCGTCTAAAATTTTATTATTTAATCTCCTTGTGAATTGTATACTTTTTCAATACTGCGTTGTATTTTTTCAACTCAATACGATCTGGAGTATTTTTTTTGTTTTTAGTTGTGATATAACGAGACATTCCTGGCATACCACTTTCTTTATGCTCTGTACATTCTAAAATAACTTGTACTCTGTTTCCTTTTTTTGCCATGGTGTCTTAAATTATTTGATTAAACCTTCTTTACGTGCACGTTTAACAGCCTCATCAACTCCTAATTTGTTGATTGTTTTTAAACCGTGTGCAGAAACTCTTAATGTAATCCACTCACCAGTTTCTGGCATAAAAAATCTCTTTTTGAACAAATTCACTTCAAAAGTGCGTTTTGTTTTATTATTAGCATGAGAAACATTGTTTCCCACTAATCTCTTCTTACCTGTAATTTGACAAATTTTTGACATCTTATTTTGTATTGTCCTATTTTAAACGGAGTGCAAAGTAACAAATTATATATTACTTATACAACTCTTTAGGTTATTAATTTTATATTTTTTTCTTATTTTGTTTATATAACAACTTCTGCGCAAGAGTATAAGCCAAGATAATTCCCATTACCAACAGCGCTATTCTCGCGATTACATCGCCATATTTTGTGTAAAACGTTAATTCACTATTCATTAAAATTGTACCATTTAAGGCACCCTGCTCTCCATATGGTAAAGACTTCATTATATCTCCTCGCTGATTAACGAAAGCCGAAATACCTGAATTTGCAGATCTAACGATAGCGCGTCTATTTTCAATAGCTCTCAAATTACCATATAATAGTAATTGACGATGACCATCGGTAGAGCCCCACCAAGAATCGTTGGTCATTGTGAATATAACATTTGCGCCTTCTCTCACATATTCTGTCGTATAGTCTCCGTAAATAGATTCGTAACATATAACCGGAGCAACAGTAGCGTTGTTTGTTTTATTCTTGAAAACAGAACGATGAGGTTGAATCCCCAACGTTTTTGTTGTGCCGCCAAAGTTAAGCATAAATTCTCCAATAATTGGCATTAAAATGTTTCGATATGGAAAAATTTCTACTCCAGGTACTAATTTACTCTTATGATAAACTTCTATAGAATCGTTTCCGCTTATCTGCAAAGCCGAGTTATAAGCGTCGTACCACGTAATTCCATCTCTCATAACAGATGCCGTTTCCGATGCTAAAGATTGCATTGGATAAATTCGCATGATAGATGCTCCTGTTACAAAATGTAAATCTTTTTTGGTTTTTGTCCATTGCTGAATGTCTTGTATAATTAAATCATCATACATATTATCAAAAATCAAGGCAGATGATCCAGGTACGGCAGTTTCTGGCGCGACAACGAATTGAGTTTTTGGTTGAATGTTTTTCAATGCCAATTGTTTCAATACATCATAAATCTGCAATCCATCTTTCATATACTTTTCGTTATATGGATCAAGATCTGGTTGAAGAATTAACACATCAAGCGCTTTTCCTTTTTCTTCGTAATTCGCATAAATAATATAAGAAATCCCAATTGGAACAGCGATTAATAATCCAGCATAAATACCTAATTTGTTTAGATATCTCATTTCTTTCTTATTAATATAAGCCGTCAAATAATAGAATACCGTAATATTAACTAACCAAATCCAAAGCGCACCTCCAAAAGTTCCTGTGTACTCGTACCATTGCACCCATTCGTAATATTTTGCAAAACCATTTCCAAGGTTAAACCAAGGCCAAGTTAGTTCCCAATTCAAGGTTAGTTTATCAAAACTCATCCAAATCGCAGGAAGAAAAACCAATCCATACAGATTACCAGCTTTTGTTTTGACGAAATGATACAACTGAAAAACAATTGACATAAACAACGAATTCGCTACAACGGGAATCAAATAAGCGCTCCACGAATTGTGCAAATCTCCATTCGCGTCCGTTTCTTGTGCATAATGCAACCACCAAATTACAATCGCATTCCAAATAAAGAAAGCTAAAAACGAAAGTCCGAAAATTTTGCTCCCTTTTTTCTTGAATTCTGCGCGTTGCTTGATTTGATGTTCTGCTAACATCAAGGGTACAAATCCTATAAATAATAACAATGGAAAACCATGCGATGGCCAACCTGCTGTTAATAATAATCCTGATAAGATTGCGTATGCAATGTATTTTTTTAACTGTCCCGTTTTATTTAACATCAAATGATAAATGATAAAACAAATTGATAATATTAAAGGATTAACTATTAATGAAATACCACTATAAACATCTGATATTGAACTCCAAGTGACAATTAAATTAAAAATGAAAAACATCAGAAAAGATAATCCAGAAATTTTTAAAATTTTATTACTTAATTCTTCATTTGAAAGCTTATTCTCAATGAACATTAAAATTATAAGTAATAAAATTTGTAATGGAAAAATTTGTATTTTCCATATAAATGCAAATAATAAACCTAATATTATTGCGTACGCAATGTATTTTTTCATGTCACAAATTTAAGTGTTCATCGTTCAAAAATAGATGATATTTGTTTGGAATATTTTATAAATCATTTTGGATGAGAACCTGAAAACAAGTTCAGGTTGACTTTCCTTATCATGTTGAACTTGTTTCAATATCTCATTCAGTTTTAATATATAATATGCGAATCGATATAATAATTTGGATTAATTGTTACATCAATCGCTTTTGTAATCGTTGAATTATTAATTGTTTGCCAATTAGTCGTAGGATTGATGATTACATCAGAATCTTTCAAACGTAACGGCATTGCAAATCCATCCACAACATTCGTATAACGATATTCAACTTTATTTCCATTTTGTTTAAGCTCTAAAGTTGGTACTTTCACTGTTCTTAAATATTGATTAAAAAAAGTATTCAAATTTAATCCAGAAAACTTCGCTATATAATTTTCAATTTGCTCTGTAGTTACAGTTTGATGATAAAATTCTTTGTTTAATCCACGTAACATTTGTCTAAATTTTTCATCATTATTCATCCAAGTTCTCAACGTGTGAATCATATTTGCACCTTTATAGTACATATCGCCACTACCCTCTTGGTTTACGCCATACACGCCGATAATTGGAATATCATTTTGAATTGCTTTTCTCGTTCCACGCACATATTCGCTCGCCGCATCCTTTCCATAATAAGTTTCTGTGAACAACGTTTCCGAATAAGCCGTAAATGCTTCGTGAATCCACATATCTGCCACATCTTTTTCGGTAATATTATTCCCAAACCATTCGTGACCAGCTTCATGAACGATGATAAAATCCCATTTCAATCCCCAACCAGAACCTGATAAATCACGACCTAAATAACCATTCTCAAATTTATTTCCGTACGCAATTCCAGATTGATGTTCCATTCCCAAATGCGGAGCTTCAACAATTTTGAAAGAATCTTCGTAAAAAGGATAAGGTCCAAACCAATGTTCGAAACTTTTCAACATTAATTTTGCTTGTTCAAACTGCGATTTTGCTTTATCTATATTATAATCTAATACATAATAATCTAAATCCAATTTACCTTTTTCACCTTCAAAAGTATCTTTGAAATTGACATAATGTCCGATATATGGAATAATGTTATAATTATTGATCGGATTGACAACTTTCCATGTAGAAATTGTTTTACCATTTTTCTCTTTCTTAGAAACTAATCGTCCATTACCAACTCCAACCAAATCTTTTGGAGCTATAATTTCCAATTCCATTCCTTTATCTGGCTCATCACCTAAATAATCTTTGTTCGGAAACCAAGCACTTGCGCCCAAACCTTGTACCGCAACAGACATCCAATCGCGACCTTTTTCATCTTTCGTAAAAATCCAACCGCCGTCCCAAGGTGCTTTCACTGCAACACGAGGATTTCCGTTGTATTCTAATTCTAATTGATTCGACGTATTCTTGATATTTTTTCCGACATTAATAAAATAGACATTTCCATCACGTTTGAAATCAGAAATTTTCTTTCCATTCAATTTTACAGCCGAAACCATCATTGGATCTTGTAAATCTATCTGCAATAAATCTGATTGTTGAGGAGCAATTTTATCAAACGTAATTGTCGTTTTTCCTTTTATCGATTTTGACTGATAATCTGGTTCTACACTTACTTTATATTTTTTAACATCCCACCAATTTCGGAATTCATTATTCGTTCCGCGAAGCGAATCTTGTCGCGTAAACTCTTGTTTGTTATTAAGTACTTGTGCATTTGTTGTTATCGAGATCAAGCCAAGTAATAGTACTAATTTCTTCATAGTCATTTTTAAAACATATCAAAAATAAGATTATATATTTGATAAATAAGCCAAAAAGCTATGATTACAGAAAAATTTAAGGAAAGAATAAATTATTTAAAAAATAATCACTTAATCGTTGAAGCATTGTACGAAATTTTAGATGAATTGAAATTAAAACATAATGCTTTTACAGGTTTTACGTTTCGAGAAGAAATCGATCCAAAAGGTTTTTTATTGACTGCAGAAGGTGAAGAAAAAACAGGAATTACAATTCGTGTTCCGCGTAATATTCTTGATTTTGATTTAGTATTACTTTCCAATGTTTTGATGCACGAAATGGTACATGTTTTTCAGCGTTCGGGCGAAAATCAAATTGAATTGCGAGAAGAACGCGAATGGCAAGCGTATACAGAAATGATTTTTCATAAACAATTTCCAAACGTTCCTCCATTGACTAATTTTTACATCAAACAATTTGGCGAAAAAGCGTTGACGTATTATAACCGAATGCCAGATAACATGAAAACGAAATATGCGAATGAAAAAACTGATTTAGAAAAAATTCTGCAAACGATTTACGACAAAGAGAATAAACCAAAAGAAGAATCAAAACCTGAAAATAATACTGAAACAATTTCTTGGAAAGATTTCGAGAAAGTTGATATGAGAATTGGGACAATTATCAGTGCAAATGATTTTCCGAAAGCAAGAAATCCTGCTTATCAATTAGAAATTGATTTTGGTCCGTTAGGAATCAAGAAAAGTTCGGCACAAATTACATCGCTTTATAACAAAGAAGAATTGATTGGAAAACAAATAATGGCTGTGGTTAACTTTCCGAAAAAACAAATTGCCACTTTTATGAGCGAATGTCTCGTGATGGGCGTTTATGGAAATAATAAAGATGTTATTCTCTTGAATCCCGAACGAAAAGTTGAAAACGGAAGTAAGATTGGGTAATATTGAGGTTGAGACTAAGACTAAGGCTGAGGTTAAGGCTGAGATAAAATTTGAGTATAACTTAACGCTGACATTTTATCAACCAATAAACTGACTTTTTTATCGATAAATAATCAAATCATTAATCATAATCTGACAACCTGACATCTAAAATCTATTGGATGTCATTTTTTTTATGTTGGCACAAAGATTGACTATTCTGGTGTAGCATCATTTTTGATGATGTGTAAAAGTTTAAAATAAATCATTAATAATATAAAAAATAACTAAACAATATGAGCAAAATAATCGGAATCGACTTAGGTACAACGAACTCTTGTGTTTCTGTAATGGAAGGTAGTGAGCCAGTTGTAATTCCAAATGCAGAAGGTAAAAGAACTACTCCATCTATCGTAGCATTCGTAGAAGGAGGGGAAATTAAAGTTGGTGATTCAGCAAAACGTCAAGCTGTAACAAACCCAAAGAAAACGATTTATTCTATTAAACGTTTCATGGGAACTAAATTTAATAATGATGCAGATGAAATCGGTCGTGTTCCTTATTCAGTTGTAAAAGGAAACAATGATACGCCAGCAGTTGATATTGATGGACGTAACTATACTCCACAAGAAATCTCAGCAATGATTTTACAAAAAATGAAAAAAACTGCTGAAGATTATTTAGGACAAGAAGTATCAAGAGCGGTAATTACTGTACCAGCTTATTTTAACGATGCTCAACGTCAAGCAACTAAAGAAGCTGGTGAAATTGCAGGTCTTAAAGTAGAACGTATTATCAACGAGCCTACTGCTGCTGCATTAGCTTACGGATTAGACAAAGCAAACTCAGATAAAAAAATCGTTGTTTACGATTTAGGTGGTGGTACTTTTGACGTATCTATCCTAGAATTAGGTGACGGTGTATTCGAAGTGTTATCTACAAACGGTGATACACACTTAGGAGGTGATGATTTTGATGATGCAATCATCAATTGGTTAGCTTCTGAATTCCAAGCGAAAGAAGGTGTAGATTTGAAAAAAGACGCAATGGCTTTACAACGTTTACGTGAAGCTGCTGAAAAAGCTAAAATCGAATTATCTTCTTCTGCTCAAACAGAAATTAATTTACCATACGTTACAGCTAACGAAACAGGACCAAAACACTTAGTAGAAACTTTAACTCGTTCTAAATTTGATCAGTTAACAGAAGATTTAGTACGTCGTTCTATGGAGCCTTGTAAAAAAGCGTTATCTGATGCAGGTTTATCAATCAACGATATCGACGAAGTTATCTTAGTTGGTGGATCTACACGTATGCCAAAAATCCAAGAAGAAGTAGAAAAATTCTTCGGTAAAAAACCATCTAAAGGAGTTAATCCAGACGAGGTTGTTGCAATTGGTGCAGCTATCCAAGGAGGTGTTTTAACAGGTGATGTAAAAGACGTATTATTATTAGACGTTACACCATTATCTTTAGGTATCGAAACTTTAGGAGGAGTATTCACAAAATTAATTGAAGCGAATACAACAATTCCAACTAAAAAATCTGAAGTTTTCTCAACTGCAGTTGACAATCAACCAGCAGTAACATTAAGAATTGGTCAAGGAGAGCGTCCATTATTCAACGATAACAAAGAAATCGGACGTTTTGACTTAGTAGATATTCCACCAGCACAAAGAGGTGTTCCTCAAATCGAAGTAACATTTGATATTGATGCGAATGGTATCTTAAGTGTATCTGCAAAAGATAAAGGAACAGGAAAAGAGCAATCAATCAAAATTGAAGCTTCATCTGGATTATCTGATGCTGATATTGAAAGAATGAAAAAAGAAGCACAAGAAAATGCTGCAAAAGACGAAGAAGCAAAAAACAAAATTGAAAAAGTAAATGCTGCTGACGCGTTAATTTTCCAAACGGAAAAACAATTGACTGAGTACGGAGATAAAATTCCTGCTGACAAAAAACAACCAATTGAAGAAGCTTTAGCTGAGGTTAAATCTGCTCACGCTGCTCAAGACGTTGCTGCAATTGATGCTTCTATGGAAAAATTAAATACAGCTTGGAATGCTGCTTCACAAGAAATTTATGCTGCAATGAACGAAGGTCAAGAAGGTGGTGCACAAGCGCAACCAGGAGCTGATCAAGGTCAAGCAAAAAATGATGGTGTTGAAGACGTAGACTTCGAAGAAGTTAAATAATAGAATTTCATTTATCAATAGGAAAGCCTCGCATTGCGAGGCTTTTTTATGTTTATTAATATAAATAGTCTCTCCTTAAACT
>NZ_DJDM01000009.1:0-112596 GCF_002431085.1 Empedobacter sp. UBA5924 | reverse complement strand
ACAAAATTTTGGACAGTGTCTTTTTATATGTTTTTTAATTATTGTTTAAATAATTCATTAAATTTTCTCTCCTCCTCTTTCATCATTTCATCAAATTCTACTTGAGTTATCGATTTACCTTTTGTTGGTTTATTTATTTTTAATTTATCACTCACTTCAACTTTTGTTGCTAAATAAATTTGTTTGTTTACGGAATTTTCTTCTTTATTCGTCAAAATTAATTTTAGAATAATTCCTGGTAATCCTTCATAATTAGAAGGTCCATTTTTTATTTTAATTGTTGACGCATACCAAGCTTCAACAAATGAATTTTCAGAAACTTGTAAAGTTGCTTTTTTAACATCGAACCCTAAAATTTTATCTTTATCTTTTGCTAATATCCAATTTTTGGTTGTTATAGAATCGGTTATTAACATTTTTTTTCCGTTATAGTTCACTTCAGAAAGAGTTGATTTGTCAACTAAATTTTTATAATAAATTCCTCCTGGTCCACTTATAAAGGAAATTGAGACTCCTGATCTACCCTGAGAGTTATCAATTCTATCTATTCTTTGGAAAAGCGATTCTTTATCAGAACTTAAAAACTCAAAATACAATCTATTTTCGTTACTGTTTTTTAATCGTTCTTTGACAACAGCATCTTTTGCATTTTCAATATCAAATTCATTTCGAAATTCGTATTCTATTTGTATTTTTTCTTGACAAAATGTATTTACAAAACACAATAACATTACAAATGAAAGTATATTTTTCATATAGATTCTTATTTTTTTCTAATTTCTGTGGCTTTGGATAGTTAATTGAATCATAAATTATTTTCCCATTCAAATAATAATTCTATATCTATTCTTTCTCCTTTTGGGAATATAAAATTACTGTCTATTTTTCTTAATTTTTCTTTAACTCTTTCTGGCGTTTCAAATTTTAATTGTGGATATTCTTTGATGCTTTTTACAGCATACGTTTTATTTTCTAAAGGATTTTTTATTGTACTTACTTCTATCTTTTTCACGTCCTTTAATTGCCAAGAATATCTCCCGCTGTCTTCATTAACACTTACTATTGCGCCAGGAAGTCCATGCAATTTCCATGGTCCAACATTTACAGGAATATCTAATGTGTACCAAGCTGTATAGTTTCGCCCTCTGAAAGTAGCAGTCGCTTTTTTAAGATTATAATCATTTTCTACTTTTGTTTCATTTGATAATTCCCATTTGATAGTTGGTATTTTTTCTGTAAAATTCATCATTTCAATATCAATCTGTTCTTGAATGACCATTTCTAATTTTTTGAAATTACTATAAATTAATTCATTATCAATCACCTTTTCATCTATAACTAATGAAGTGCTGTTTTTTTCACTCTTTGTTTTTTCTTTTAGTTTTATTACCGTATATAAACTTACCTTATTAGGAACGTCATATACTAATGTTGTGTTATATGTATTTGTTCTATTCAATATTGAAACATGATTATTGAACTGATAATCAAGCTTATAGATTTGCGCATAAATAGAATTAGCAATACAAAATAAAACTATTAATAATAGTGGCTTTAATTTCATTTATTATTTATTTTATAATAGCCTGATTAATTATAATCAGGCTATATTAATGTAGTTGATATTAGTTAATTCAATTATGAATGATCTGCAATATATTGCTCTAAATACTTATCAGCTTGATAATTACAATTTAACTCTGAAGTAGCATAAACTATTGTATAAGCAAGTAATTTACCATTACCATCACGAATTGTTATTTCACAATTATTAACATCTTCAGAAGTATTATAATTTATAACTGATGATAATTCTTTAACTTCATTTGTAATTTTTGTTTCTGTTTCGTTTGCCATAGCAAAAGTTCCGATAAGTGCAAAAGCACTTGCTAATAAGATTTTTCCATTTTTTTTAGTTTAAATATTGTTGTTAATATTTCTAAATTAATATTTTTTTTAAAAAACAAAAAATTTTAAATACTTAATTTAAGAAATATTTAAAAATGAAGTTTTTTACATTAGAGTTGAAATATCTTATAACACCTTTTATGTTAAGTAAAAGGTGTTTTTTATATTTTAGAATATCAATTTTCAAGTGGATATTTTCTTCAAAAATTTATAGTACAATAGCTAATTCTACATTTATTGTGTTTAACCAAATCCACTACTCTACTAAATCGTTAAAAATTAATCAAAAAACAGAAGAAGTATCTTATAACATTCAAAACGTTTGTACTTTTGTCTTATAAAAAAATATCCAATATGAAGCATCAAGCAGTAGAAGGTTTTTCGAAATTATCGAAAGAAGGAAAAATTGAATGGGTTGTCAATGAATATTTGAATGGCGATGAAAAAGCAATTCAAATCATGAAACAATATTGGAATGATGATGCAGATTTACAAAAACTGCACGACGAATTTTCAGAAAATACAGTTTCTAATTTCTATATGCCGTTTGGTTTAGCACCAAACTTTTTAATCAACGACGAATTATATGCCATTCCAATGGCTGTTGAAGAGTCGTCTGTTGTTGCTGCGGCTTCTAAAGCTGCGAAGTTTTGGCAAACACGTGGTGGTTTCAAAACAACTATTTTATCCACAACAAAATTGGGTCACGTTCATTTTATGTACGAAGGCGACAAAGAAAAGTTACAAAATGCATTTGAAACAACGATTAAAAATCAATTAATCGAAACGACAAATGATATCACCAAAAACATGCGTGCGCGTGGTGGTGGTATTTTAGCTTTGGAATTAATTGATAAAACTGCTGATTTAGAAAACTATTATCAAATAAAAGCGTCTTTCGAAACAATGGATTCGATGGGTGCAAACTTTATCAATTCTTGTTTAGAACAATTTGCCAAAACATTACGCAACGAGATAGAAGCTGATTCTACTTTTACAGATGATGAAAAAGATTCAGTTCAAATCGTGATGTGTATTTTATCGAATTATACGCCAGATTGTATTGTTCGTGCAGAGGTTTCTTGTCCTGTTGAGCAATTGGCAGAAGGAAATGTAACCTCAGAAGAGTTTGTAGAAAAGTTTTTGCGCGCTGTTCGCATTGCAGAAATAGAACCATATCGTGCAACAACACATAACAAAGGAATTATGAACGGAATTGATGCGGTTGTGATTGCAACAGGTAACGATTTCCGTGCTGTAGAAGCTTGTGCGCATACATATGCGGCGAAAGATGGGCAGTATTCTTCGTTAACACACTGTGAAGTGAAAGATGGAGTTTTTCGTTTTTGGATTGATTTACCAACTGCTCTTGGTACAATTGGTGGATTGACAGCTTTGCATCCGTTAGTAAAATTAGCAATGGGAATTCTTGGGAAACCGAATGCTAAAGAATTGATGGGATTTGTTGCTGTTGCAGGTTTAGCGCAAAACTTTGGTGCATTACGTTCTTTGGTTACAACTGGAATTCAGAAAGGTCACATGAAAATGCACTTAATGAATATCTTGAATCAGTTAGAAGCAACTGAAGAAGAAAAGAAATATTTTGTCAATTATTTTAAAGATAAAACGGTTTCTCATCACAATGTTATCGAAGAGTTTTGCAGATTACGTGGTGTAAAAAATGTAGAAGAGATCAAAAAAGAGAAGTAATCTAACAAATGCGAATTTGGTCTGTTCATCCGAAATATCTCGATGCAAAAGGAATTGTAGCACTTTGGCGCGAAACGCTTTTGGCAAAAAATGTTTTGGAAGGCAATACAAAAGGTTATAAAAATCATCCGCAATTAACTCGTTTCAAAGCAATTGAAAAACCGCTTGAAGCGATTAATCAATATTTAGCAAAAGTTTGGGACGAAGCCACAAGACGAGGATATAATTTTGACCGAAATAAAATTGATTCTGATTTTACAAAGATTAAAATTGAGGTTACAACAGGTCAAATGCAATATGAATTCAACCATTTATTAAAGAAGTTAGAACAAAGAGATCCTGAGCGATTCAAACAATTTGAAAACCTTAAAATGGTTGATTGCGCGGAGATTTTTGAAGTAAAAGAAGGAGAGATAGAAAAATGGGAGATCATTTCTTAGAAGAATATTTTGCGAAAGCAAAAGAAAAACAACGCGAACACAAAAAGTTTTTGGAGAAGTTGAAGAAGAAACCGCCTAAAAACTTGGATCAGAAAATGGAAGAAATCCACGAAGATGTTTTCAATCGTATTGATTGTCTTTCTTGCGCGAATTGTTGCAAAACAACTGGTCCCCTTTTTACACAAAAAGATATTGAGCGTTTAGCGCATGTTTTTCGCATTAAACCAAGTCAATTTATTGATAAATATTTGCGAATTGATGAAGACAACGACTATGTTTTGCAGCAAGTTCCTTGTCCTTTTTTGGATAGTGAAAATTATTGTTTGGTTTATGAAGATCGCCCGAAAGCTTGTCGTGAATATCCGCATACAGATCGTAAGAAATTTTACCAGATTAATCATCTTACCATAAAAAACACGCTAATTTGTCCTGCAACTTACGAAGTTGTGGAACAAATGCAGAAAGAAATAAAAGTATAAATGGAAACACCTCTAAAAATAATCGCATTTATTATGTTGATATTTCCGACAATTTATCAAGGAATTGCTGGATTTAGAACAAAAGATGCAGCTGTTGTAAAAAAAGTGGCTTGGCGCGCCGTTTTGATGCAAATCATGGGAACACTTTTGGCTTATTTTATCTTCATAAAAATTGGTCAAGACAAGCAAGTTGCCATTTATGTTGGCTTTATGTTTTTTACGTCGGTTGCAATTTTAGTGCTGATTCAAAACATTTTGATTTACTTAAAAAATAATAGTAATAATTAAAACGTCGTCTATGAGCGACGTTTTTTTAATATCATTAAGCTAATAAATTAACGTATTGTTCTGCTTTTTCGGTTAGTTTAGTTTTTACTTGATCATAATTTGAATCAAAAAAACTTCGTAATCTGAACTTTGATTTTTTGGTTTGAATAGTTAGAATTTGATTGCGATTCAAGCGAAAAATGTCTTCTTCTTCGTACAAATAATAAATTGCTCGATATGGAATTTCATCTTTTTTGAAAATTGTTCTGATTTCGAACGTTTCTTCTTTTAACGTAAATAAGGTCAAATTAAACGTTAAATCGTATAAAATAGACATCGATGCAAGTAAAGAAATCATGAAAACGCCAATGCGTAAAAAAGGTTCGTCTATCCAAAAATTTCCTCCAAACCAAAAAGCTTTGACAAACGTGAAGTTAACCATCATTAATAATAGAAAAATGATGACGAGAAGAAGTGTTTGCCAACTAAGTTTAGATTTTACCATCTCTCATTGGATTTGTACTAATTTACAATTTTTTTGAACAGGTTTAGAAAATTTTTCTACAAATAAAAAACCTCAGATAAATCTGAGGTTCATTATATTAAAAAAAATGTTATGTTATAAAATTTCAATACTAAAACTATGATTGAGATAATTGTTATAATCCAAGATTTATGCCAAACTGAATCATTTTACGATTATCGAATGTATTATCTTTAAAATAATTATTAAAATCCTTTCTCACAAAGACATCAATCAATCCTAAACCAATTGTTACTTCGGCTCCGTAGATAAAATTATTCACATTATAATTTCCACGATTTTTGCTGCGAACACCATCTCCTTTGTAAATATTATTCGATGATAACAACGTTCCTCCATACATATATGCTGCGATATAGTGTTTTCCTTGCGGACGATATGCAAAATCTTCGGTAATATTTTTGACTTTCGAAAAATTGTATTTAAATCCAACTGGAACCATAAAATAAGCCGAGCGCAACTTCGATTTGTCTAACGATTTGTCATGTTTTATTAAACCAACATCTCCATTTTCATCACGATTAAAACGCATATCATCGTCAATTCTGTAAGTTCTCCAAGAGAATAATGCTCCTGCTAAAAAGTTAACTGGACTCGTTAAGGATAATTGTCTTTCATACATTAAACCTACTGTTAAATTGCTCGAAAACTTCTCGTGTTTGTTCAATTCTTCGTCTTTTTTTCCTGTAAACGCCATGTATCCAAAAGAAGCATAACCGTTAATTTGATTCGCAATTCGGTAACGTTTCGTCACATCTTGTTTCGTTTTTGGCGTAATTGGATCTTCGCCATTCATAATCGAAAATGCAACTTGTTGTTTGATGATATCATCTAAGTTAAAATTCACTTCCTGAATACGATCATTTATCGTTCCCGAATACACATTTGCAATCGCTTCTTTCTTCGCTGTAGCCTCAGAAGCATTCAGTTTTCCTTCTGCTAATTCTTTGTCAACTGCCGCAATTTTCTTTTCCATTGCAGATTTTTCTTCCTGCACAATTTGACGAATCACTAACGTAAATTCGCTAATGCGATCTTTTACAATTGGACTGATTTTTTCGTCATTTTTATCATTCAAATCAAATGTAAATTTTTGAGCATATAGTGATGTAGCTGATAAGCATAATAATCCTGCTACGATAAGTTTTTTTATCATAATCTTGCTAATTTAGGGATATTAATGTTTTATTTGAAGCCGATAGAAACCACGCGCGATTGGTTTGACTCCTTTAGATTTTCTTTATTTTCGATCGAATACAACAACATATTTGGATCTACAAAATTCTTCTTCTTTTTGTTCACTTTTACAGAATCTAATGTTGTGTTAGCTGCAATATTTTTCTTTGGTTGAGCTTCTGATTTTAACTCTTCTTTCTTCTCTGCAATAGCTTCTTTCTTCGTTGGAAAAGCCATTTCAACTTGTTGAGATTCTTCGTTTATCGCCACTTGAACTTTACCATGTTGAATTGGTTTCTTCTCTTCTTGAGGCTGAATTTCAACTTCTTTTTTAGAAGAATCAATCTTTTCATTATTCGCTAAAATCGATTCTGAAGAATGAACTGTATTAGAATCTGATTGAATTTGTTGCGGATTATTTTGTTCCTGATGATTTACCAATTCTTTTGGTTCATCATTTTTAGATTGATTCGTAAATAAATAAACAGACGTAGTAACTGTAAATAACGCCACAACCGCAGCAGATAACCACCATTTGTAGTTTGATTTTTGTGGTGATGGAGCGACATCCATACGAGCCTGAATTCTGTCCCACGCATCGTGCGAAGGTTTTAGCTCACGATTTTCTAAATCGTTTTTTATATAGTTTGATATTTTATCGTTGTTTTTCATTTGTCATTTTCTTTTTACTTAGAACAATTTCTTTCAGTTTTGCCTTTGCTCGAAACAATTGCGTTTTGCTGGTCGATACCGAAATATTGAGCATTTCTGCAATTTCTTGATGCGAATAATCTTCGAGAATATGAAGATTAAACACCAGTCTATAAGGTTCTGAAAGTTGATCTAACACGTCTTGCACATTAAAATTTAACCATGTTTCTTCTACTTCTTCATCTGCTTCATCATAATTAGAAACTCTTACATCATCAACATAAATCAATGTTTTATTTGCACGTAAAAAAGTTAAACATTCGTTGACCATAATTCGACGCATCCAACCTTCGAAACTTCCTTTATTTTGAAATTTCTCGATATGATTAAAGACTTTACAAAAACCGTTAATCATACAATCTTCTGCATAATGCATGTCTTCGATGTAACTTCTACAAACGCTCAGCATCTTTTTGGAGTTTTGTTCGTAGAGTTCTTTTTGCGCCAAAGCATCGTTCTTTTTTAGTCGATCGACTAAAATTTCTTCTTTACTTTTTCGATTTAGTACAAATAATTTCACGTGTGTTAATTGCTTTCTTACTTAATAGACTCAAGGTTTGTAAAAAGGTTACAGAAAATTAGACATTTTTTTGAAATGATTTGATATAAAATGAAAAAAGCTCGCAATGAGCGAGCTTTTTAATTGTTTTTATCTAAAAATAGATTTATTTCTGAAATGAATCTTTATTCAATTCGTATAATATTTTAAGACCTTTTATTGTGTGTAGACGATCATCGATATCAATTTTATCTGTCAATGATTTGTAAACACCGCCAACTCCTCCTGTTGAAATTACATAAGATTGTTCTCCTTCTTCGGCATTGATACGATCGATCATTCCTTCGACCATACTTAAAAACCCATAAACCATTCCTGATTGCATGCAAGATTCTGTATCTGATCCTAAAACAGTTTTTGGTGCTTTTAGTTCGACTGTTGGTAATTGAGCTGTTTCTCCTACTAAAGAATTTAAGGCAGTAATAATTCCGGGAGCAATTACTACTCCACCGACATTTGCTGATTCGTCTATGCCTAAGAAAGTTAGTGCAGTTCCAAAATCAATGACAATTTTTTTGCCTTGATAATTTTGATAATGTGCAGCTACGGCATTCGCATATAAATCTGTTCCCATTTGGTTTGACTTATGCTTGATTGCTGATGGCGTATTACGATCTACAACCATTGGTTTGAACTTGTGAATCTTTTGTAATGCAATCTTAACGCTTGCTGTAAGTGGTGGTACAACCGAACCTATCACAATATCTGTAATATCATTTTTCGAAATTCCGAAAGGCTCGTACATGTTCGAGAATTTTGCAAAAAACTCGTATTCGGTACGGTAAGGTTTTGAATTGATTGTCCATGTAATAATCTCCGTTTCACTTTTGAAAACTGCGAAACGAAGATTAGTATTTCCAATATTTACTGCTAATAACATTATTTTGTAAATACGTTATTTTTATCGTTTACATCTGCCAAACGTTTTGTTGGATCGATGGTAACTTGTTTAACTTCTTTCGAAACTTTAACATCATAGGTAGGTTTTGTCCAGAACCAATCTTCTAAAATAATTCTTTTTGCACCTTGGTATTCTACTAAGTTTTCTGCTGGTTTTTCTCCACGCATTTCACGTAAAGGAATGTAGAATAATTCTTTTGAGCCATCTGTATATTCTACCAACAAATCGATAGGCATTGCAAAATCTGATTTGTTTGCAATTGTGATTGTGTTTCCGTTTACAGCTTCTACAGCGTAATCAATTTTGCGTGTTGTGTTCAAGAATAAATTGAAGTACCATTTAAGATTAATTCCAGAAACTTCTTCTGCTACACGTTTGAAATCATTCCCTGATGGATGTTTGAATTTCCATTGTTTATAGAATTCTAGGAATGTTTTGTTTAAATTATCATTTCCAATAATATATCCTAATTGAATTGCTAAAACTTGACCTTTGTAATATGCTTCTAAAGAGTATGCATAGTTTGTATTATAATAGTCTGCTAATAAACTTGCAGGTTCTTCTTTACCAGAAAGTGCTAAATTAATATATCCTTTGTAGGCATCTGGATTTGGATTAGAAGGCATTACTTTTAATTTATCTACAACATTAAGGTGCGCCATTTGCTCTACATATGATGTAAAACCTTCGTCGAACCATTCGTTGTATGTTTCATTGATACCAAATAATTGTTGGTACCAAGAGTGAGCTGCTTCGTGGAAAATAGTTCCGATTAAGCTATTTAAATTACTTCCTCCAGCAATTAAAGTTGCAGTACCATATTCCATACCACCGTCACCACCTTGAATGATTGAATATGTTTTCCAAGGATATTCGCCAAAGTGTTCAGAATTATAATCGAAGAAACCTAATGCGTAAGGCATTGCTTGTTTCCATGCAGAAGATTTATCATTGTCTTGGTAAACTAAATATACCTCAACACCATGCTTTGATTTTGCATGTTCTACAATAAATTCTTTGTCTGCAGCCCAAACAAAATCGTGAATATTTTCAGCTTTGAAATTCCAAGCTACTTTTCCATTCTTTGTTTTGATTGTTGGATTTTTTACATAACCTTTTACACTATTAGGGTCTTGTAATTCTCCTGAAGCTCCGATTACATAATCTTTATCGATGTTAATTGTGACATCAAAATTACCAAAAGGCGCAAAAAATTCGCGACCAATGTATTCATCTAAATGCCATCCTTCTGGATCGAATTCTGCCATTTTAGGATACCATTGTGCCATAGAAAATTCTACACCATCTTTCGAATTACGTCCAGAACGACGAATTTGTTCGGGAACTTGTGCATTCCAAACCATATCGAAAGTAGAAGTTTGTCCTTCTGCAATTGGTTTTGCTAATGTAACTTCTAAGATTGTTCCGTCTACTTTATATGAAACGGCTTTACCATCTTGTTTAAGAGATGTTACTTTTTGATAACCAATTTGATCTGGTTTTAATTCAGAAATACGGCTAACATATTTAGGATTTTCTTTTGTTCCGATATTTGTTGCCATTCTTTTATCAGGATCTGAAATGTTTTGTAAACGATTATCCATCATACTTCCTGGTTGAAAAGCATTAAAATATAAATGAAAATAAACTTTATTCAGGCTTTGACCTGAATTGTTGGTGTATTTCAATTGCATTTTTCCATCGTATTGATATGATTTTTCTTTCATATCAACATCTATTTTATAATCTACCTTTTGTTGCCAATATCCTTTACGTTGTGCAAAAGCTAATTGAACCAAACATAAGCAGATTAGTAAAGTGAATTTTCTCATTTCTAACTAATCATTAAACTTTAACTTCAAAAATACAAAAAAGATTGAGATTAAGGTGAAGGTTGGGGGTTGGTTGTTTTTATTTAGTTAACAACCTTCTGTTACTTTTTTTATTCATTGAATATCTATTTTAATTAATTGGTATTCATATGCCCTTCGGGGAACAGTCAAAAAAAGTAACCAAAAAAGACTTGGCTGTAAATCGATTGGACTAAAAATGGTTTTCGCTTCGCTAAAGATTTTAAAAACTCTACGAGCTAAAATCTTTTTAACGCTGCTCTTCAATCATTTTCTTAACGTCATCGATTTAATGCCAATTTTTTGATTTGGAATTTGATTAGAAAATAATGTGAAGCTGAAATGAATTTAGCTTGATAAGTTAGGGTTTACACTCTTCTATGCCCTCTCGAGAGGGATTTTTTTTTGTGTCTTTGGTGAAGTTTTTTCTTTTGATAAAAAAAGAAAAACCGTTTGTATCTTGGACATCAACTTATGTGATTTGTTATGATATAAACGGTTTTTTCTCTCTTTTCTGAATCATAGTCAATGTTAGTTTACTATGATTTTTCCTACGTAAACAGAATTAGATGCAAATAGGTTTTCTGGATTGACAAAGGCAATCCATATATGTAATTCTTTACCTTGATATCTTGGTAATAAACTTAGTTGATATGTTAAGTCTACACGGATTGCATTGGTTTGAAAAAACTGGGTTCCTACATTAAGGTCGTTGTCTTCTGCAAGTAATGCCACCATGTAATCTGTTTCGCCATTAGAGCCCATGGAGTTGTTTTCCCAATCGATCTGAATTGTTAACGGAGTTGGAGAACTGATGGCTAAGGGTTGTAGATCTATTCCTTTTCCTTTTGAAAATTGAATTTGATGATAATTAGGTAGTATTTGTAAATTATCCATATCACAGACTAATGCATTCATGACATTGCTCATTGCAGAATTGTATGTGGAACGTAATCCTACTTTTGTTCCGAAAAATGCTTTTGCATATTCTTTGTAACTCGCAAGAAATAAGACTGATTTGTTGAAACGTTCTTTGATTAATGCTTGTTTTGGAGTTGGTGCTTTTGATAATTTTTTAGGACGAATGCGTGATATTTCGTAACCGTTGACATTTGCGACTACTATTCGACCTGTACGACCGGATGTACCTGAAATGATACTGTCAATAACTTTACCCATACTTTTTGGTTTTAAATGTTTTACTTGATTTTTAATTTCTATGGTGAAGTTCGTAATGGATATCCGTATTAATTCAATTATTGCATACAAATGGAAACATTTGGAATGATTTGCAATGCTTTGGAATGAAATGTACTTATTTGTATTCGTCTGTATATTTCTGTGGTTGTGCTGTGGTTGTTCTGTTGATAAGTACCGCAGCGCTTCGGTGTTTGTTCGGTGTTTGTGTGGTTGTAGTGGTTTTGTTTTACATTTGATTTACACTCTCCTGACCTCTTTCAAACGGGGAAGTTTTTCTTTTTGGTTAAATCTTCTGTCTCTTTTTTTGTCTAAAAAAGGATTCAAAAAAAGAATTGGTTGTTAATTGTTATCTTTAATGATGATCTTATTGAGTATTATTAAATTTATTATAAATAAAAAGAGGCTTAAAAGCCTCTTGATTTATTTGAGTAATTGATTGATTATTGCTTGGTAAACTTCGTGTCTTAAGTAGACGTTTCGACCAAAATAATTGTAGGCTTTTAAAAGGTTTTTCTTTCTGTAATTGTATAATGTACTTTTGCAAATTTTTAGGTATTGCAATACATCCTCCTCTTCCATTAGGTACAAATCTAAAGAACTAATGTTTCCTTCTGCAAATGCTTGTTGCATTTTATTGATTTCTTCTGCTAATTGTTGAAACTAATTGACTGAGTTAAACGCTTGACTTTTCATCTGAAGAATCGTAAGATTTACTCTAAAGATAAATTGATTATCGAAATGATTTTATGGGTTTTAACTTTATTTATCAATAATGTGTTGTTGATAAGTTAGGGTTTACACTCTTTGCAAAATAATCCCATATAAAAAAAAGCTCGTGTCAAGTACTTGACACGAGCTTTTAAATAATAAATAATAAAAAACTATATAATAATCATTCTCCAATTACCACATTGGCGTTTGTAAAAATGACGATAATATTCCTGGAAAAATTCCCATCACAATTAAGATTACCATTCCGATAATTAAAAGGAAATTTGTTAACCCGTCTTGTGTTTTTAATTTGTTTTTCCCTTTTTTGAAATACATGTAGTTGATGATTTTGAAGTAATAATACATACTCAAAACTGCCATAACCAATGCAATTACAATCAAAAATAGGTTTTTATCGTTTGTTCCTCCAATACTCAACGCCATAAATTTCGCAAAGAAACCTCCTGTTAATGGAATACCTGCTAATGAAATTAATGAAATTGTCATCGCTGCTGCTAAAACTGGATTTGCTTTTCCTAAACCAATGAAACTCTCAAATTTTGGATTTTTGAATTGATCAATCGCATAGAAAATAATGAAGTTCGCAACTGAATAAGCAATCGTATAGAACATCAAAGCCTCTTTAGAAGCTGAATTGATATTGAACAAAACAAATAACATGAAACCTGCTTGCGCGATTGATGAATAAGCCATCAAACGTTTGACAGATTTTTGAGAAACTGCTCCGAAGTTTCCGATAAATAACGTCAAAATGATAATTGACGCGAATAATAAACGGTAATATTCGGCATATTCTACATTTGTTGGGAATGATTTTAGGACTAAAATAAATCCTAAAAATGATCCTCCTTTGATGATTGTCGACATAAACGATGTAAACACAGTTGGTGTTCCGTCGTAAACGTCTGGTGTCCATGCGTGGAACGGTGCTGCAGAAACTTTGAAACAAAATGCGAAGATGATTAAACACCATCCTGCGTAATAAATTGTTTCGAAATCTTTGTTATAGTTTACCAATTGATCAACCATAAAAGTTCCTGTTGCGCCGTACAAAAATGTTACACCTAACATCAAAATTCCTGTTGAGAAAGCTCCCATCAAGAAATATTTTACAGAAGCTTCTGTACTTCTAAGACTTTCTTTGTTTGTTCCTGCAATAATGTACATTGGAATTGACATTAATTCGATTCCTAAGAACATAATTACTAAGTTGTGGAATTGTGCTAAAACTGCGATTCCTGTAAAAGAGAAGAAAATTAAGGCATAATATTCTGCCACGTGTTTTCCTACTTTTCCAAACAAATCTTTGTTCAATAATAAGTAAAAAATTGCCAATCCTGCCAATGCGATAAAGAACGAAACGCCGTAAAGCGATTGTCCAATCATATTATCGAATTTTCCTGCGAACATTGAGCAACCTTTCAATTCGAAAATTCCTCCTACAATCATTCCGAAAAACAGAACAACAGAAAGTATATTTAAGGCACGATTATTTTTGATGTAGAATCCACTAAACATCAAAATAATACCTGAAAGTGCTGATAAAATAATCGTATTCATATCTATTTATTCAAAAATGATTAATGTGCTAATAAATTAAAAATTGGTGTTGGATAAACTCCTAAAATAATCACGATGATTGCGATTACAGAAATAACTGCAATTGGTCCAAAACCTCCTTTTTGAGCATCTTTTTGTTTGATGTTTTTCACTTCTCCAAACAATAATGCGCTTGATAATCTCAACGTATAAACGGCAGATAAAATAACACCTAAACAAGCTACTACACATAAAACTGGATTGTGTGTAAATAATGCAGAAAGCATCATAAACTCTCCGATGAATGAGCTTGTCAATGGTAATGCTACGTTTGCTAAACCGAATATCATGAATAAGATAGATAATGTTGGATCAACTTTTGCTAAACCACCAATCGATTTGATGTCTGTCAAATCATATTTTCTTTCCATAATATCTACACATAACCATAATCCTAAAACAACTAAACCATGTGAAAACATTTGGAAATAAGCTCCTGCTACACCATTTGCTAATTCAGAAAATAATGACACAAAAATTAAAGCTAAGTGAGCAATCGAGCTATATGCAATAATTTTCTTCACATTTTTTGCACTCAAAGCTATTAACGAGGCATAAACTAATCCGAAAATTGCTAAATAAGTAATGTATTTGAACAATTCTGAAATCGTTGGAAACATTCCCAAATACCAAGTAACCACTGCAAATAATCCCATTTTCGCCATCAAAGCTGAAAGTACAACTGTTAATGGAGTTGGTGATGTTTTATAGATTGTTGGTTGCCATGTATGAAATGGAAAGATTGGAATTTTAATCACAAAAGCGATTAAGAATAACAATGCCAACGCTGTGTTTGTTGAATAATGCGGTCCTGTAACTTGTACAACATCTGTTAATAAAAATGATGCTGGTTGTAAGAAAAATCCGATGTAAATAATTCCTCCTAACATAAACATCGATCCTAAAATCGTGTATAAGAAGAATGTCATATTTGCGCGAATTTTGTCTTTTCCAATTCCAAATAATCCGATTAAGAAATAAACCGGAATTAAGACAACTTCCCAGAAGAAATAGAATAAAATTAAATCTTCTGCTAAGAAAACTCCGTTTAATCCTGCTAAAGTGATTAACAATAATCCATAGAATGTATTGCTATATTTTTGTTTTGTTGTTGATAAATAAACAAAAAGAGCTAAGTAAGTAAGGTTAGTTAATAGAATCATTAATCCTCCCAAACCTTGAGCATTTAACGCGAAATAAGTTTTAACGCTGTTGAAATTGAACCATTGTGTTTGAAACGTTAACTCGTTGTTTCCACCTTTGCAAGTGATAAACAAGTACAACGCCAACAACGCTCCACCAACGAATGCTCCTAACCATCTTTGTGGTTTTTGACCTTGCATTAATAGCATAAAAACTCCTACTATTAATGGTAAAATGATAAATAAAGATAAAAGCATTACTAACCTATTTTGAAATTAAATACCCCATAAAAAAGATTGCGATACCTGCCACGATTCCTACAACCATTAGCATAATATAGAATCCTACATTTCCGTTTTGTAGCTGACGTACATTTTTTGATGCGCGACCAGAAACAGTTCCAACTCCTAAAACAAAAGCTGCAATTCCTGCTTTTTCTACATATTTTTTCAAGACATCACCCAACTCGAACAATGGTTTTACAATTGCATTGTCATATAACTCGTCGATGTACCATTTGTCTTCAAAGAATTTTGCAATTCCTGTTGCTTCACCATCTACATGGTTTGTGTATTTCTTGATTGCATAATAAATTGCACCAAGTACACAAAGTAATAAAGCTCCCATCATCATCCATTCTGTTGCATGAGAAACATGATGAGCTTCTCCGATTGATACAACTCCACTTAAGAAAGTTTGAAGTTTATGTCCGTCTTGCATAAACAACGCTGGAATTCCGATATAACCTGCAAAAACAGAAAGAACTGCTAAGATGATTAATGGAATTGTCATTGCAGCTGGACTTTCATGCGGATGAGCTTCTTTATCTCTTAAATCTCCTAAGAAAGTCATTGCATATAAACGGAACATATAGAATGCTGTCATCACAGAAACGATAAATCCGATTCCGTAAACAACTGGATTAGAAACAAACATTCCTAATAACATTTCGTCTTTCGAGAAGAAACCTGATAAACCTGGAATACCAGCGATTGCCAAACATCCAATCAAGAAAGTGATATGTGTAATTTTCATGTATTTGCTCAAACCTCCCATTTTGCGCATATCTTGCTCGTGGTGCATTCCGTGAATTACAGAACCTGCCCCTAAGAATAATAATGCTTTGAAAAATGCATGCGTCATTACGTGGAAAACTGCTGCGATATACGCTCCAGATCCAATTGCTGCGAACATTAATCCTAATTGAGAAACTGTAGAATAAGCCAATACTTTTTTGATATCGTTTTGACGCATTGCAATCGTTGCAGTAACAAAAGCTGTTGCAATTCCTACGTACTGAATAACTTGTAATGTGATTGGTGCTGCCGAAAATAATTCGTTACAACGTGTAATCATAAAGATACCTGCTGTTACCATTGTTGCAGCGTGAATAAGTGCTGAAACTGGCGTTGGTCCTGCCATCGCGTCTGGTAACCATGTGAATAATGGTAATTGAGCCGATTTACCTGTTGCTGCTAAAAATAACAATAATGTAATTCCTGTCAATACAAAACCTGTAAATGCAGATGGATCAATTGCTAATTGGCTGAATACTTTTACATATTCTAACGTTCCAAATTCTTTGAAAATCCAAAACATCGCCAATAAGAATCCAACATCTCCGATACGGTTCATGATGAAAGCTTTCTTTGCTGCTTTGATATATTCTGGATTTGTAAACCAAAAACCAATTAATAAGAATGAACAAAGTCCAACCCCTTCCCATCCAATAAACATCATCACAAAGTTGTTTCCCATTACAAGAATCAACATGAAGAAGATGAATAAATTTAGGTAAGAAAAGAATTTTGCAAATCCTTTGTCTTCGCTCATGTAAGCCGAGCTGTACACGTGAATTAAAAATCCAACTCCTGTAATAATTAACAAAAACAAACTCGTTAATGCATCAATTTGAAATGCAAACGGAACTTGTAAAGTTGGAATATTGATAATATCAAATGCCTTAAAAATTAATGGTTGTGCATCTGCTCCTGATGGAACTGACATAAAAACCATGATTGATAAAATGAAACTTGCCAAAACTGCTCCACTTCCGATGAAAGTAACTAAGCTTTTTGAAAGTACATTTCGTCCTAAACCGTTAATCAAAAATCCTATGAATGGAATCAAAGGAATTAACCATATATACTGCTCCATTCTTAACCTTTTAAACGATTTAACACATTAATATCTACCGAGTATACTTTTCGGAACAATAAAATTATTACTGATAATCCTACAGCAACCTCAGCTGCGGCTACAACCATAATAAAGAATACTAAAAGTTGTGCATCTGTTCCTTTTTCTAATACTGAATTTGCGTGATAGTGCATTTTTGAGAACGCTACTAACAACAAATTCACAGAATTTAACATCAATTCTATACACATAAAAATGACAATTGCGTTACGACGTAGCATAACACCTGCCATTCCTATTCCGAATAGGATTAATGATAAAGTAATATAATAACTGATTGGTAACATCTTTTACTTTTTATATTTAATCCAATAATTCTTCGTCCTTTTTCGATAACATCACCGCTCCAATCATTGCAGAAATAAACAAAATACTGCTCAACTCGAATGGTAAAACATATTCTGAATATAACAATGATCCTAAGTTGTGAATCAATCCTAAATCACCTGTTCCCATTTCTACAGCTGTGTTTGCAGAAGCTTGATTTTGTGAGAAAATACCAATTGTCAAGGCAACAAATAACAAAGAGATTAAACTCGCTGCTACTATTTTTGCTGGTCGACCAAATGATTTCTTTTCACTATTCAAGTTCATCAACATCACCACGAATAAGAACAATACCATAATTGCTCCGGCATAGACAATGACATTTACAATTGCCAAAAACTGTGCGTTTAGCAATACATAATGTCCGCTGATGCAGAAGAATGTTACGATTAAATATAAAATGGAATGTACAGGATTTTTACTGAACACCATTAGTAGCGCACTTAACACCGTTAAGCTCGACAAAACATAGAATAAAATGATAGGTAATTCCATTAATTTGTAGCTTTTTTCGGGATTAATAAATCTTCTTTCGAATAGATAAAGTTTTGACGTTTGAAACTTGCTGGTGGAACTGTTTGCGATAAATAAACAGCATCTTTTGGACAAGCTTCTTCACAGAATCCACAGAAAATACAACGTAACATGTTAATTTCATATTTCGCTGCATACTTTTCTTCACGGTAAAGGTTTTCTTCACCAGGAAGTCTTTCTGCCGCTTCCATTGTAATCGCTTCTGCTGGACAAGCCAAAGCACAAAGTCCACAAGCCGTACAATTTTCGCGATCTTCTTCGTCTCTATTCAAAACGTGTAATCCTCTAAATACAGGACTAAACGGTCTTTGTTTTTCTGGATAACTAATTGTTGCTTTCTTCGAAAAGAAGTGCTTCAATGTAATCATCAACCCTTTTGCGATAGAAATCAAATAGATACTTTCCCAAAAAGTAAGGGGTTTACGTTCTACTTGTTTTACTCTATTTGTAATTGGTTTCATACTTTTAATGATTTTGATGATTCTACTTGTTTAATAATAAAATCACTAAGCCTGTAATTAACATATTGATTAATGCTAAAGGCAATAATTTTTTCCAACCTAAATCCATTAATTGGTCATATCTGAAACGAGGAATTGTCCAACGCACCCACATATAGAAGAAGATGAAGAAACAAGCTTTACCGAATAATGAAAGGAAATTAAGAATTGCCGTTCCATTCACTCCGATAGAGTTTACTAATGTTGCATCGTCTACAAATGGGATATCGTATCCACCAAAATAGATGGTAGAAATTACCACAGAACTGATAAACATGTTGATGTATTCTGCAAATAAGAAGAATCCCATCTTCATCGAAGAATATTCTGAGTGATAACCTCCAATTAATTCATTTTCTGCTTCTGGTAAATCGAACGGAGTACGGTTAGTTTCTGCAAACGAACACACCAAGAAAATGATAAATCCTAATGGTTGTAATAAGATAAACCATGCATGTTCTTGTTGATAATGTACAATATCACTCAATTTTAGAGAACCTGTCATCATCAAAATTGTGATTAACACAATTCCCATTGGTAATTCGTACGAAATAATCTGCGAAGCTGCACGCAAACCTCCCATTAAAGAGTATTTGTTGTTCGATGCCCAAGCACCGATCATAATTCCATAAACACCTAAACTTAACACACCTAAAATGTATAAAAATCCGATGTTAACATCTGCAATTTGAGGAACAACTACACGATCTCCAATCTCGAAAGCTGTCGACCATGGAATAACCGCACCTGTCATACAAGCTACAATCATTGCCAAAGATGGACCTAAGATGAATAAAAATTTATTCGAATCTTTTGGTGTAATTTCCTCTTTCGAGAATAATTTTAAACCATCGGCAAGAGGTTGTAATAAACCAAAAATACCTGCACGGTTTGGTCCGATACGATCTTGTAAGAATGCTGCAACTTTACGCTCAGCCCAAGTAGAGTACATGGCAACAACTAATGCAAAACCAATCATTACGCCTACTAAAGCTAACTTTTCTAATGCATCAGCAATAAATTCTTCTGTCATTTTTGTTAATTTTATTTACGAATGATTAATCTTTAAAATCTTTACTTGTTGCTGGTCCATCAATTTTTGATAAATCACGATTTGGTTCATTTACTTTTGAAACCGAGTGAATATCTAATAAAATCTTTGGATCGCGTTTGATAACTTTCGGAAGTGTTTCTTTTGGCTCCACTTTATTCTCAAAGTAATGACCTTGACGAACAACAGAATCTTTAGAAATTTCTGATGGTTTTTCTAACGTCCAATCGTTGATATCTTTTTTATCGAAACGACATGTGTTACAAATCCAATCTTTTACTTCGTTAAATTCATCTTTGCGAGCTGTTACACGGAAAACTTCATTCCCACGGAACCACACTTGTGCTTTACCAGAACAAGTCGGACAATCGCGATGCGCATCAACTGGTTTCAAGAACCAAACACGATTTTTGAAGCGGAACGTTTTATCTGTTAATGCTCCTACTGGACAAACATCAATAATATTTCCAATGAATTCGTTATCTAAACTTTTGTTGATATGCGTTGAAATTTCAGCGTGATCTCCACGATTCATTACGCCATGCTCACGACAACCTGTGATTTGATCCGCAGTTTTTACACAACGATAACACAAAATGCATCGGTTCATGTTCAACTGAATATTTGGACCTAAATCTTCTTTAGGGAATGTACGACGATCAAATTCGTAACGCGTCGCTTCTGCTCCGTGTTCGTAACTTAAATCTTGTAATTTACATTCTCCTGCCTGATCACATACTGGACAATCTAAAGGATGGTTGATTAATAATAATTCAACAATACCTTTACGTGCCTCAACTGTACGCTCAGACGTTTTATTGCCTACAACCATTCCATCCATAACTGTTGTACGACAAGACGGAACCAATTTTGGCATTGGGCGAGGATCTGCTTCACTACCTTTTGATACTTCTACCAAACATGTTCTACAGTTTCCTCCTGTATTTTCTAATTTACCGTAGTAACACATCGCTGGAGGTGCTACTTCTTTACCAATCATACGAGCGGCTTGAAGGATCGTTGTTCCCGCAGGTACTTCAATCGTTTCGTTATCGATAGTAACTTTAAATAATGGTGTTTCTTCTGCCATCTTCGTATTAATTTGCGGTTTCTTTAATTTCGATTGGATCAGCATAATGTGCTAAACCAAAATTACGCATCAAACATTCTTCCGGATTATTAATATGCCATTCAAACTCATCACGGAAGTGACGAATTGCCGCTGCTACTGGCCAAGCCGCTGCATCTCCTAATGGACAAATTGTATTTCCTTCGATTTTACGTTGAACATCCCATAACAATTCGATGTCAGACATTTTTCCTTTTCCTTCATCGATTCTTTTCAATATTTTCTCCATCCAACCTGTTCCTTCACGACATGGTGAACATTGTCCACACGATTCGTGACGATAGAAACGAGCTAATGTATACGTATGATAAACAACATCTTGATCTTCATCTAAAACAATAAATCCTCCAGAACCCATCATTGTTCCTGTTTGGAAACCTCCTTCTGATAAACTTTCGTAATTCATGTAACGAGGTTTACCTTCGGCAGTTTTTAACAATAAGTTTGCTGGAACAATTGGCACAGAACTTCCTCCAGGAATACATGCTTTAAGACGTTTTCCGTTTGGAATACCTCCACAATATTCGTCTGAATAAATAAATTCTTCAACCGTAATTGTCATATCAATTTCATAAACGCCTGGTTTATTAATATTACCACAAGCTGAAATTAATTTTGTTCCTGTAGAACGTCCAACTCCAATTTTAGAATACGCTTCTCCTCCAATTTCAATAATTGGAACAATTGCAGCAATTGTTTCTACATTATTTACAACCGTTGGTCTTCCCCATAAACCTTTAACAGCTGGGAAAGGTGGTTTAAGACGTGGATTTCCACGTTTACCCTCTAACGATTCTAACAATGCCGTTTCCTCACCACAGATATAAGCTCCACCTCCACGTTGAACATAAATTTCGCAATCGAAACCTGTTCCTTGAATGTTTTTACCTAACCAACCAGCAGCTTTTGCTTCGTCGATTGCTTCTTCTAAAATTTCTGCAACCCACGCATATTCTCCACGGATATAAATAAATGATGTATTAGAACCTAAACAGAATGATGAAATCAAAACTCCTTCAATTAATAAATGAGGAATATATTCCATCAAGAAACGGTCTTTGAACGTTCCTGGTTCAGATTCGTCTGCATTTACCACTAAGTGTCTTGGAACACCTTCTGGCTTTGCCAAAAAGCTCCATTTCATTCCAGTTGGAAAACCTGCACCACCACGACCTCTTAAACCTGAAGTTTTTACTTCTTCTAAGATTTCATCCGTTGTCATTTTAAATGCTTTCTCAGCATTTGCATAACCACCGTTTTCGCGGTAAGCTTGGTAATGACGAATACCTGGAACATCAATATTTTTTAACAGTAATTTTTGTCCCATTATGCTAATTTTTTCAATTCCTCGATTAATTCGTCTACTTTCTCGATCGTTAAATTCTCACGATATGTTTTTCCTAACTGTAACATTGGTGCGTAACCACATGCTCCTAAACATTCGGCTGGTTTTAATGTAAATAAACCATCTGCCGAAGTTCCACCAGCTTCGATATTTAATTTTGTTTTGATGTGTTCGATAATTTTGTCTGAACCTCTTAACATACAAGGTCCTGTTTGACAAACTTCTAACACAAATTTCCCTACAGGATTTAAGTTAAACATCGAATAAAATGAAGCTACTTCGTAAACTTCTACTGGTAAAATATTCAATACTTCTGCAACATAATCTAAATGAGGTGTATCTAACCAACCACCAAACTCAGCTTGTGCCACATGAAGCAAAGGAATCAATGCACTTTGTTTTTTATCCTCTGGATAACGTGCAATGATTTTATCTACTTTTTGTTGTGTCTCTTCTGAAAATTGAATTGCCATTTTTAATAATTTTTATTAAGCATCTAATTCTCCAGCGATCAAATTCAAACTACTCATTGTAATAATGGCATCTGAAATCATTGATCCTTCGATCAATTCTGGATAAGCTTGATAATAAATGAAACAAGGTCTACGGAAATGTAAACGGTATGGCGAACGTCCACCATCAGAAACGAAATAATAACCCAACTCACCATTTGCAGCTTCTATTGAATTATAAATTTCTCCTTTTGGCATATCTACTTCTCCCATAATAATTTTGAAGTGATAGATTAACGCTTCCATTTTTGTGTAAACATCTTTCTTTAGTGGTAAATAGAAGTCTGGAGCATCAGCATGATATTGCGTTGCTTCTTCTCCTTCTAATGCATCAATCTTTGCAATTGCTTGTTTGATGATGCTTAAACTTTGCCACATTTCTTGACCACGAACTAAGAATCTATCGTAACAATCTCCCGTTGTACCAACTGGAATATCGAATTCGAATTCTTCGTAACGAGAATATGGTTTCGCAACACGAACATCATAATCTACACCAGCCGCACGTAAATTTGGTCCTGTGAAACCATAATTTAATGCACGCTCAGCCGAAATTCCTCCAACTCCTTGTGTACGATCCATAAAAATACGGTTACGTAAAAATAAGTTTTCAAACTCTGTTAAGACATCTGGAAACTCTCTCACGAAACGATGGATTTTTGTCCATGCAACTTCAGAAAAATCACGTTCGAAACCTCCGATACGACCAATATTTGTTGTTAAACGAGAACCACAAATTTCTTCGTAAATCTCATAAATCAACTCACGATATTTCATCATATAAAGGAATCCTGTAAATGCTCCTGTATCAACTCCCATAATCGAATTACATACGATATGATCTGCCATACGAGCCAATTCCATAATGATAACACGCAAATAAGAAACACGTTTTGGAACTTCAATTCCAACGAATTTCTCAACTGTCATGTGCCAACCTAAGTTATTTAAAGGCGCCGAACAATAGTTCAATCGGTCTGTTAAAGGTGTAATTTGGTACAAAGGTTTGCGTTCAGCAATTTTCTCAAAAGCACGGTGAATATACCCAACTGTAGGAACCGCAGATTTGATGATTTCACCATCAATCTCTAAAATATTTTGAAACACCCCATGTGTTGCAGGATGCGTAGGTCCTAAGTTTAAGGTAATTGTGCTTTTTTCTAACGAACCATCTGGAAGATCAAGATGCTTTAATTTTTTAGTTTTCTCTTTTCCCATGGTTAATTTGCTTTTACATTAAAACCTCCATAATTGAAATCTCCACCACGACCAAACATATCGTCGTCTTTGTCTTTACGTGTTTGATCCTCTAATGGGAACTCTTTGCGTAACGGATGATAATCCATTTCTGGAACATTCATGACACGAATTAAATTTGGATGTCCTACAAAATCAACTCCATAGAAATCATACGCCTCGCGCTCTAACCAGTTAGCTGTTTCGAATAATTTAGTTGCGGTAAAAATCGAAGGTTTTTCGATTGGTAAAGCAAATTTTAATCGAACCTCAACTCCTTCATATAGATTATAAACTAAATAGGTTACAACCAATTCTTCTCCAACATTATTAGGATAATGAATAGCAGTTAAATCCTTCAAAAATTTGAAAGATAATTGCTCATCATCATATAAATATTGTAAAATCTTTAGATTGAAATCTTTGTTAGCGTATAAAGTCAATACACCGAAATGCTCTTCGTATCCGTATATATTTTCTTGAAACTTCTGAACCAAACGGTCTTTTATAAATGAATTGTCCATTATTTCAACTTATTTAATTCCATAACTTGCTAAAAGTTGTTGATATTCTTCGCTACTTCTGCGACGAACACTTTCGCTCTCTACCAACTCCTGAATACGCATTACACCATCGATAATTGCTTCTGGACGAGGCGGACAACCTGGCACATATACGTCTACTGGAATTACTTCATCAATTCCTTGTAAGACCGAATATGTATCAAAAATTCCTCCCGAACTTGCACAAGCGCCAACAGCAATCACCCAACGAGGTTCTGCCATTTGGATGTAAACTTGCTTCAGAACTGGTGCCATTTTTTTAGAAATTGTACCCATTACCATCAACAAATCGCACTGACGAGGCGTAAAAGCCAAACGCTCAGATCCAAAACGTGCCAAATCGTATGTCGAACCCATAGTCGCCATAAACTCGATTCCGCAACAACTTGTCGCAAATGGTAAAGGCCAAATAGAGTTTTTACGCGCTAATCCAACTACTTTTGATAGTTGCATCGCCATAAAACCTTCACCTTCAAAACCTCCTGGAGACTCTACAATCTTCACATTGGTATTGTGTGTTACTGGTCTTTTATTATGAATCATTATACTATTATTTTAGAATTTTAATCGCTCTATTTTTCCCAATTAAGAGCTCCTTTTTTGCGTACATACAAGTACATCACAAAGAATAATCCAACGAATGTTACAACTGCTGCAAAACCTTCCCAACCTAACTCTTTAAAATTCGCTGCATACGGGTAAAAGAAGATTACCTCTACGTCGAATAACACGAATAAAATGGCTACTAAGAAGTATTTAATTGCAAATGGCTGTCTTGCATTTCCAACTTTCTCAATCCCAGACTCGAAATTCTCTAATTTTTCGTCTGTCTTTCTCGATGGCCCAAGAAAATGTGTCGCAACGATAGTACCCGCTACAAACGCAAAAGCAATCACAAAAAGAATGAGAATAGGAATATAACTTGATGCTGTTTCCATAACTACTTTACTATTTTTCCAACTAATATTTTATCGATAAAAATAATAATAAAATATCATATTATTTATGTAAATTAGTTTTCAGCTAGTTACATTTCTTTATATGATAAATTATATATTATTTATTTATATCGGAAGTTTGATAATTGAATAAAAAAAGGAGAACTAACAACTTGGTCAATTCTCCCTATGTATTTTATTAGATTACTAATTAAAACTTAAAAAAGTTAATGAATTAATAAATTTTGTAGACCTTGTAGTGCTTCATTCACAGTTTTAATATGTTCAAATCGTACTAACAATGTTGGGTACTCTTCTCCTTTTTTGGGTGATTTTTCCTTAAAACTGATGTTTTTAGGGTTATTTTGAACGTAATTTAAAATTAATCTAAATTCATCTGACTGATAAAATTCGCTTTGTGGTTTATTAATAAAATAAGCCAATAAAACACCATTTTTCATCACCAAACGTTCGAAACCTAATTTTTTACTGATCCATTTCAGTTGAATTGATTCCAATAAATTTTCGGCTTCAATTGGTAATTTTCCAAAGCGGTCAATCAAATTATTTTTAAACGTTTGTAAATCTGTTTCAGTTTCGACATCAGCTAATTCTTTGTACAGCAATAAACGCTCTTCCGAACTTTCAATGTATTCGTCTGGGAACATAATTTGTAAATCCGAATCAATTTGCACATCCGACACATACGATTTTACTTCTTCCGATTTTTGATCTTCGAACAAATCTTTGAAATCCGTTTCTTTCAATTCTTCTATCGCTTCATTCAAGATTTTTTGATACGTTTCGAATCCAATATCCATCATAAATCCTGTTTGTTCAGCACCTAAAAGATTTCCAGCTCCACGAATTTCTAAATCTTTCATCGCAATATTGAATCCTGATCCTAAATCAGAAAACTGCTCAATTGCTTGCAAACGTTTACGCGCTTCGTCCGTTAAAACCGAAAGTGGTGGCGCAACCAAATAACAAAACGCTTTGCGGTTACTACGACCAACACGTCCACGCATTTGATGCAAATCTGCCAAACCGAAATTCTGCGCATCATTAATTAAAATCGTATTCGCATTCGGAACATCTAAACCAGATTCGATAATAGTTGTTGACACAAAAACATCATATCGACCATCAATAAAATCGAGTAAAACGGCTTCTAATTCTTTCCCATCCATTTGTCCATGACCAATCGCCACACTCGCATCAGGAACTAATCGTTGTACCATTCCAGCAATATCTTTTAACGATTGCACACGATTGTGAATGATATAAACTTGTCCACCACGTTGCATTTCATACATAATCGCATCACGGAAAATCTCTTCATTAAAACCAACCAATTGCGTATCGACAGGTTGTCTATTTGGTGGAGGAGTTTTGATAACCGATAAATCACGCGCAGCCATCAACGAGAATTGAAGTGTACGCGGAATTGGCGTCGCAGTCAAGGTTAATGTATCAATATTTTCGCGAAGTGTTTTCAATTTATCTTTTACACCAACACCAAATTTGTGTTCCTCATCCACAATTAATAATCCCAAATCTTTGTATTCAATTTTTGGATTAACCAATTGATGCGTTCCTATCACAATATCAACTTGACCAGATTTTAAACCATCTAAAACAGCTTTTTTCTTTGCTCCTGTTACAAATCGATTGAGATAAGCAACTTTCACAGGCAAATCTCGTAAACGCTCTGAAAATGTCTTGAAATGTTGAAAAGCTAAAATCGTTGTTGGCACTAAAACAGCAACTTGTTTTCCATCAACAGCTGCTTTCATCGCCGCACGAATCGCAACCTCTGTTTTCCCGAAACCAACATCTCCACAAACCAAACGATCCATTGGGCGTTCAGATTCCATATCCGTTTTTACATCTTGCGTCGCTTTGTACTGATCGGGCGTATCTTCATAAATAAAAGATGCTTCCAACTCATTTTGCAAATACGTATCAGGCGAATACGCAAAACCTTTTCTGGCACGGCGTTTCGCATATAATTTAATCAAATCGAAAGCAATTTCTTTTACTTTAGCTTTGGTTTTATTCTTTAAATTTTTCCAAGCTGGAGATCCAAGTTTTGAAATTTTTGGCTCAGCGCCATCTTTTCCTCTAAACTTTGCAATTTTATGCAACGAATGAATATTAACATACAGAATATCATTATTTTGATAAATCAATTTGATTGATTCTTGCGTTACGCCATTATTATTCAATCGTACCAAACCTGCAAATTTTCCGATCCCATAATCTATATGAGTCACAAAATCTCCAACTTGCAACGAATTGATTTCCTTTAGCGTAATCGCTTCTTTTTTGGAAAATGAATTTCGAAGATTGAATTTATGATATCGACCAAAAATCTGGTGATCTGTATAACACGTTAATTTGATTTCTTCGTCAATAAAACCTTGATAAATAGATCCCAAAACGGGAATATATGAAACTTCTTTTCCGATATCATCAAAAATTTCTTCGAAACGTTTGATTTGATTTTCATTGGAACAAATCAGTGCATTTTTGAAACCTTCGGCTTTATGCTCATTCAAATCATCAATTAATAACTCGAATTGCTTATTAAAACTTGGTTGAGGTTTGAATGGTGATTCTATTTCTTCAACTGTTTCAAAATAAGATTTCATGGAACATTCAATAACTCCATAAGATGAAATTTGTTGAAGAAATGCATTCTCATTCAAAAATAAATGATTCGGTTCTGCTTGTTTAATTTCTCCTTTCAATTCTGAAAAAGCAACTTCCGCTTGTTCAAAATTCTTGGTGATTTGTTTCGCTAAAACAGAAATATTTTTCGCGATAACTAAACTATCTTTCGAAATATATTCTAAGAAACTTTCTCGTTTTTCGTTAATCGATTTACTCTCAAGATTTGGAATAATCGTAATTTCTTTTGTCGTTGCAATGGACAATTGATTCTCGATATCAAACGTTCTGATGGTTTCCACCTCATCACCAAACAACGAAATTCGATAAGGATGCTCATTCGAAAACGAAAAAACATCTATAATTCCACCACGAATCGAGAATTCTCCCGGTTCAGAAACAAAATCAACACGATGAAAATTATAAGAAGATAAAACCTCCGTTAAGAAATCAATTCCTAAATCATTTCCAACCTTCACTTTAAGTGTATTCGTAGAAAGCGCTTTTTTTGTCACTACTTTTTCAGACAAGGCTTCCGCATATGTCACCACAATTTTTGGGCGTTTCGAATGCGATAATACATTTAAAACCTCTGTTCTAATAACAACATTTGCATTATTTACTTCCTCAATTTCGTAAGGACGCTTATAAGAAGACGGAAAAAATAGAATTTGTTCTTTATCAAACAAAGTTTCCAAATCATTTAACACATAAGCCGCTTCTTCTTTATCATCAAAAATTAGAATCGTAGGACGCGCAACACGATCATATAAATGACCAGTTATAATGCTCAATCCTGAACCTAAAAAACCTTTGATATTGACTTTATGCTGTGGATTATTTTTAAAATTGACAATAAGCTTCTGTACGAAATCTGAAGAATCGTATAAGCTAAAAACGTTGTGAATAGTTTTCTGTTCCAAAGTTTTGCAAATATAAAATTTTATAAACTTATTTTTAAACAATCTTTAAAAAAAGCAATGTTAAAATGCGAATTTTCAATTAATGAAAATTTTTCGGAAAATTTATAAAAAAAGTTGAGCTAAGTTAAAAAAATTAATCCTAGCTTTGATTTATCAAAAAAAGAAAATGAAATTAGTTCACAACATTATCAACTTGATTATTTTAGTCATTCTTATTCCAAGGAGTGGTAATTAGTTGTGTACGTACAAAATAACAATTAAAGCCACTTCTTAACGAGGTGGCTTTTTTTTATGGAGAAAAATTAATTAAACAATATTATGCAAAACAATTTCGTCATTATTATCATTATTATTTTAGTCTTGGTCTTACGATTAGGAAAGGTGGTTTTATGACGAATTTTTTGAACGATTTTTTATGAGCCACCTTAATTTAAGGTGGCTTTTTTTATGTTTTTAATACAAACAATGTCAAATAAACAGTGATGAAAAACAACAACGAAGCACTAAACAAACACAGCCGAACCGTTACGCAAGATGACACCTTACCCGCGTCACAAGCGATGTTACATGGGATTGGCCTAACGAACGAAGACCTAAAAAAACCACTAATCGGAATTGCAAGTATGGGGTACGATGGAAATACTTGCAATATGCATCTGAATCAATTTGCACAGTTGGTACAGGACGGAATGAAAGCCGAAAACCTAATCGGATTAAAGTTCAATACAATCGGAATTAGCGATGGAATTACCAACGGAACTTCTGGAATGCGTTACTCTTTGGTAAGTAGAGAAATCATCGCAGATTCTATCGAATCCGTTTGTGCAGCACACTTTTATGATGGCGTAATCACAATTCCTGGTTGTGATAAAAACATGCCGGGTTCTATCATGGCAATGGGACGTTTGAATCGTCCTTCGATCATGATTTACGGTGGAACAATTGCTCCTGGACACTACAAAGAAGAGGAATTAAACATTGTTTCTGCTTTCGAGGCATTAGGTAAAAAATTAAACGGAAATCTTGATGACAAAGATTTTTGTGGAATCATTCAAAATGCTTGTCCTGGTCCTGGTGCTTGTGGCGGAATGTACACAGCAAATACAATGGCAGCGGCGATTGAAGCAATGGGGATGAGTTTACCTTATTCATCTTCTTATCCTGCTCTTAGTCAAGAAAAGAAAAACGAATGTACAACTGCGGCACATTATCTAAGAATTTTATTAGAAAAAGATATTAAACCAAGTGATATCATCACAAAGAATTCGTTAGAGAATGCAATTAAAACAATTGTTGTTTTAGGCGGGAGTACAAATGCTGTTTTGCATTTATTAGCGATTGCCGCTACTATGAATATCAAATTATCATTAGACGATATACAAGCAATCAACGATAAAACACCTGTTATAGCAGATTTGAAACCAAGTGGAAAATACTTGATGGAACATTTGAGTAAAGTTGGTGGCGTTCCTGCTGTTTTAAAATATATGTTACAAGAAGGATTAATCGATGGAAGTTGTTTAACAGTTACTGGAAAAACATTAGCAGAAAATTTAGAGTCAGTTCCTGATTTAGATTTTACGAAACAATATATTATTCGTCCATTATCAAATCCTGTAAAAGAAACTGGACACTTACAAATGCTTTACGGAAACCTTGCTCCAGGCGGATCAGTATCGAAAATATCTGGAAAAGAAGGTTTTTATTTTAAAGGAAAAGCACAAGTTTTTAATAGTGAAGTTGAAGTTTTAAAAGCAATTGAAGATTTAAAAATCAAAGCTGGAAGCGTTATCGTCATCCGAAACGAAGGTCCGAAAGGTGGTCCTGGAATGCCAGAAATGTTGAAACCAACCTCTGCCATTATTGGAGCTGGATTAGGAGATAAAGTCGCTTTGATTACAGACGGACGATTTAGTGGTGGAACACACGGATTTGTCGTCGGACATATTACACCAGAGGCTTTTGAAGGAGGTCCAATCGCATTAGTCGAAAATGATGACCTCATCGAAATTGACATCAACAAGAATGAATTGAATCTTTTGGTTGATGAAAAAACATTAGAAAATCGAAAAAATAACTGGAAACAACCCGCATTAAAAGTAAAAAATGGAGTCTTATACAAATACGCAAAGCAAGTCGGAAACGCTTCAGAAGGATGCCTTACTGACCAATAAACCAACTCAAATTTCAGGTTCACAAGCAATCATTAATGCTTTATTAGCTGAAGGAGTTTCAACAGTTTTTGGCTATCCTGGTGGTGCAATTATGCCTATATATGATGCTTTATATGATTACAAAGACGAGTTAGAACATATTTTAGTTCGCCATGAACAAGGAGGTATTCATGCTGCGCAGGGCTATGCAAGAACTTCAGGAAAAGTAGGTGTAGCTTTTGCTACGAGTGGGCCAGGCGCAACGAACTTAGTAACCGGAATTGCTGATGCCATGATTGATAGTAATCCTATTGTATGCATCACGGGGCAAGTTTTCGCCTCTCTTTTAGGAACGGATGCCTTTCAAGAAACTGATATTATCAACATCACTAATCCTATTACGAAATGGAATTATCAAATTACAGATGCGGAAGAAATTAATGATGTTTTAGCAAAAGCTTTTCATATCGTTCGCTCTGGAAGACCAGGACCTGTGTTAATTGACATTACAAAAAATGCTCAAATACAACTTATCGAAAAGAAAAAGTACGAGAAATGCACACATGTTCGCAGCTATAGACCAGAACCAGAAATAAAAACTGAATATGTAAAAGCTGCTGCAGAACTTATTAATCAAGCAAAAAAACCATTTGCGATTATTGGTCAAGGAATTCTGCTTGGAAAAGCAGAGCAAGAATTAAAAGATTTCTTAGAAAAATCTGGAATTCCAGTGGCTACAACTTTAATGGGATTAAGTTCTTTAGATACAGATCATCCACAATATGTTGGTTTATTAGGAATGCATGGAAATTATGCGCCGAATGTCAAAACAAATGATTGCGATGTATTAATTGCTATTGGGATGAGGTTTGATGACCGCGTAACTGGACGCTTAGACAAATATGCTAAACAAGCGAAAGTTATTCATCTTGATATTGATCCTGCAGAAATTGGTAAAAATGTAAAAGTTGCTGTTCCTGTTTGGGGAGATTGTAAAAAAACACTTCCATTATTAACAAATTTAATTGATCCTAATGATCACTCTCAATGGTTAAAAGAATTTAGAGATCTCGAAAAAGAAGAACGTGCAGAAGTTATTGATAAAGAATTCCACCCAACAACTGATGTGATGTCTATGGCTGAGGTTATCAATACCTTAAATGAGTTAACAAACGGAGAAGCAGTAATTGTGACAGACGTTGGGCAACATCAAATGTCTGCTTGTCGTTATGCTAAATTCAAAGACTCTAAACTTTTGGTTACATCGGGCGGATTAGGAACAATGGGCTTTGGATTACCTGCTGCAATTGGAGCATGGTACGGAGCACCAGAAAAAGACATTGTCATGGTTTGTGGAGATGGTGGCTTCCAAATGACGTTACAAGAAATGGGAACGATTATGCAATTCGGAGCTAAAGTAAAAATGTTAATCCTAAACAATAGCTTCCTTGGAATGGTTCGTCAATGGCAAGAATTATTCAACGACAAACGCTATTCTTTCGTAGATATTACAAGTCCAGATTTTGTTGCACTTGCAAAAGCATACCAAATAGAAGGTCAAAAAATAGAGGCAAGAAATGAATTGAAAAATGCTTTAAAAGAAATGTTAGAACACAATGGCTCTTATCTTTTAGAGGTTATGGTAGGAAAAGAAAATAATGTATTTCCTATGGTAGAACAAGGCACAAGTGTTTCTGAAATTAGATTAAAATAAATTATTATGGACTCAAAACAAGAATATACAATTACGTTATATACAGAAAATTCCATAGGAATTTTAGGAAGAGTTGCAGGAATTTTTACTCGACGAAAAATTAATATTGAAAGTTTAAGCACTTCTCCATCAGAAATAGAAAATGTACACAGATTTACAATTGTTATTGAAGAATCGGAAGAAGTCGTTCGAAAACTTTGCATGCAAATTGAAAAACAAATCGATGTTCTTAAAGCTTATTTCAATAATAATGATGAATTAATCTGGCAAGAACAAGCTTTATACAAAGTGCCAACGAATATTATTGCAGAAAAGGCATACGTAGAACGTTTATTACGTCAATATGGTGCAAATACAGTTGTGATTCGCAATGATTATACGGTTTTTGAAACAGCTGGTCATCGTGAAGAAATTGATAATCTAACACAAGAATTAACGAAATATGGCTTAATAGAATTTGTTAGAGGAGCCAGAATAGCGATTATCAAAGCGAGTGCTGGTTTTCATGAAAAATTATTACAATTCGAGAAAGACGAACCATCAAAAGAAGTAATCGAAAATGAATTCCTAAACGAAGGAACCTCAGTTTTCACAATGTAAAGACAAACAATTCAACAAATAATTCATTAAAAAACACAAAAATGACTAATTACTTTAATTCTCTATCATTGAGAGATCAATTATATCAACTAGGACAAGCAGAATTTCTAAATAACTCAGAATTCGCAAAAGGTACAGACGCATTAAAAGGTAAAAAAATTGTGATTGTAGGTTGCGGTGCGCAAGGATTAAACCAAGGATTAAATCTACGCGACAGTGGTTTAGACGTTTCGTATGCCTTACGCAAAGAAGCCATTGAACAACAAAGAGATTCTTGGAAAAATGCAACAAGTCATAATTTTACAGTTGGTACTTTCGAAGAATTAATCCCAAATGCTGATGTTGTGGCAAATTTAACGCCAGACAAACAACACACGCAAGTTATCAATACTGTTCAACCACTTATTAAACAAGGTGCTACACTTTTATATTCTCATGGATTCAATATCGTAGAAGAAGGTGTGCAAATTCGTAAAGATATTACAGTAATAATGGTTGCACCAAAATGTCCAGGTTCGGAAGTTCGTGCAGAATATTTAAGAGGATTCGGAGTTCCTACATTAATTGCCGTTCACCCAGAAAATGATCCCGAAGGAAAAGGTTTTGATCAAGCAAAAGCATATTGTGCAGGAACTGGTGGTCACAGAGCGGGAGTTTTAAGATCATCATTTGTTGCGGAAGTAAAATCAGATTTGATGGGAGAGCAAACCATTTTATGTGGTCTTTTACAAACAGGTTCTATTCTTTCTTTCGAAAAAATGATTGAAAACGGAATTGATGCTGGTTATGCTTCAAAATTAGTTCAATATGGTGTGGAAGTAATTACAGAAGCCTTAAAACATGGTGGAGTTAGCGGTATGATGGATAGATTAAGTAATCCTGCTAAAATTAAAGCTTTTGAACTATCAGAGGAATTAAAAGATATTATGCGTCCATTATTCCAAAAACATCAAGACGACATTATTTCTGGTGAGTTTAGTAAAACAATGATGGAAGATTGGGCGAATGATGACAAAAACTTATTAAAATGGAGAGCTGAAACTGGTGAAACTGCTTTTGAAAAAACACCAGCTGGCGATGCAAATATTACAGAACAAGAATATTTTGACAACTATACATTAATGGTTGCTTTTGTTCGTGCTGGAGTTGAATTAGCTTTCGAAACAATGGTAGAAGCCGGTATTAAACCTGAATCTGCTTATTACGAATCCTTACATGAAACACCATTGATTGCGAATACAATTGCGCGTAAAAAATTATTCGAAATGAATCGAGTGATTTCTGATACAGCAGAATACGGTTGTTATCTTTTCGATCAAGCTTGTAAACCTTTGTTAAAAGATTTCATGGCAAAAGTAAACGTAGACGTTGTCGGTAAAAATTACAACGAAGGAAAAGACAATGCTGTTGACAATGCGACATTGGTACATATAAATGATGTTTTACGTAATCATCCTGTCGAAACTGTAGGAAAAAAACTTCGTAAAGCAATGACTGCTATGAAAACGATAAAAACGGTGTAGTCAAACATCAAGATTACAAAAAAAAGTTAACAGAACTAACAAACAGTGAATTATGGCAAATGGACTTAGAAATGAAAAAACTGAGACCTTAGGCGTTTCGCTTGACGAAGTAAACTTAGCACAAATGAATTTGAAAGGAGTTGCCAAAAACACTCCTTTCGATTTCAATGAAAATTTAAGTCGTCAATTTGATGCGAATGTCTATCTAAAACGAGAAGATTTACAAGTCGTCCGTTCGTACAAATTACGTGGTGCTTATAATAAAATCGTTCAGTTATCAGAACAAGAAAAAAATAATGGTGTGATCTGCGCAAGTGCAGGAAATCACGCACAAGGTGTGGCGTATTCGTGTCAACAATTAAACATCAAAGGTAAAATTGTGATGCCTACAACGACACCTCAACAAAAAATAAAACAAGTAAAATGGTTTGGTAAAGATCAAATCGAAATCATTTTACATGGTGATACATTTGATGATGCATCGGCTTTTGCGCATCAATTATCGCAAGAAGGAAATATTACATTTATTCATCCTTTTGATGATGAAAAAGTAATTGCAGGACAAGGAACGGTTGCATTAGAAATTTTGAATCAATGCAATCAACCAATCGATTATATTTTCGTGCCAATTGGTGGTGGAGGTTTAGCATCTGGCGTTATTTCTGTAATGAAAACACTTAGTCCAAACACCAAAATTATTGGTGTAGAACCGAGTGGCGCAGCAAGTATGGCAGAAGCTATCAAACAAAAACAATCTGTTGCATTAGCGAAGATTGACCCTTTTGTAGATGGCGCAGCTGTAAAAAAAGCAGGTGAAAAAACATACAAAATCTGTGCAGAAGGTTTAGAAACAACTTGTGCTGTTCCAGAAGGAAAGGTTTGTTCGAGCATTTTGCGTTTGTACAATGAAGACGCAATTGTTGTAGAACCAGCAGGCGCTTTGAGTGTTTCGGCTTTAGATTTTTTCAAGGAAGAAATCAAAGGAAAAAATGTGGTTTGTGTGCTTAGCGGAAGCAACAACGACATTACGCGAATGGAAGAAATAAAAGAAAGAAGTTTGCAATATGAAGGTTTGAAACATTATTTCATTATCAATTTTCCTCAACGTGCCGGCGCTTTGAAAGAATTAGTGAACGAAGTTTTGGGTGAAAATGATGACATCACCTATTTCCAATACACGCAAAAAAATAACAAAGAAACAGGTCCAGCAGTAGTTGGCATTGAATTAGAGAAAAAAGAAGATTTAGATGGTTTAATTTTTAGATTAGAAAATCATCATTTCGATTATCAATATCTTAACACAGACAACACACTCTTTTCGTTAATGATTGGATAATTTTTCCATCATTAATATACTATTCAAAAAAAGCAAAGCTTCTATTTAGTTAGAAACTTTGCTTTTTAATTTATTAATTATTCAACAACCAATTTTTTAACTCATCAAAATTATTGTTCATTTCAACTTTATTCGATTGTTTCAATTTCAATTCTTCGACTTCTTTTGGATAGACAATTTTATCTCGTATTTCTTTCGGAAAAACTTCAGGAAATTTACACGGATGCGCTGTCGATAAAAACACCACTAACTCTTTTTCATCTTGCTTTTTCGCTTGGTATTCCTTCGCCGCCAACCAGGCAATTGACGTATGAGGACAAGCAATATAATTGTATTCTTGATTAATTTCTACGATTGCATTTATTGTTTCTACATCAGAATAAGCTTTTGAAACCATTTTTGATTTTAATTGCTCCACATCTTGCTCAAAAAATTCCATCACGCGAACCCAATTACTCGGATTTCCAACATCCATTGCATTCGATAACGTTTGTACAGAAGGTTTTGGTTGATAATTTTCGGTTTTTAAAAATGAAGGAACTGTATCATTCGCATTTGTAGCCGCAACAAATTGTTCTACTTCCAATCCTAATTTTGAAGCCAAAATACCTGCTGTAATATTCCCGAAATTTCCACTCGGAACAACAAAAGAAACTTTCTCAAAACCTTTTCTTTTTGCTTGGGCAAATGCCTCGAAATAATAGAAAGATTGCGGAATTAAGCGAGCAATATTAATTGAATTTGCTGAGGTTAAGTTTAGATTTTTCATTAAATCTTTGTCTAAAAAAGCTCGCTTGACCAATGCTTGACAATCATCAAAAGTTCCGTCGATTTCTATGGCACGAATATTTTTTCCATTCGCCGTTAATTGCAATTCTTGTATCAGCGACACTTTTCCTTTTGGATACAAAATCGTTACTCTCGTTCCTTCTACTCCCAGAAAGCCAAGTGCTACAGCGCCTCCTGTATCGCCAGAAGTTGCGACCAAAACATCTAACAATTGATTATCTTTTTTTGAATAATGTGCCATCACGCGACTCATAAATCTTGCTCCAAAATCTTTAAAAGCAAAAGAAGGTCCGTGAAATAATTCCAAAATAGCTAAATCATCTTCTAAAAACACCAAAGGCGCAGGAAAATTAATTACATCATCAATTAAATTATTAATCGTTTCTTCAGAAAAATCATCTTTTAATAAGTGATTTGTCACCTTTTTCGCAATCTCTTGAAATGAATAATTTTCAATAGAATTCAACCAATTTTCATCTAATTTTTCCAACGACAAAGGCATATACAATCCTTTATCTTCTGGCAAAGATTGGAAAACCGCTTGTTTAAAATCGACTCTGTTATTATGATTATTTGTACTATATAATTTCATTTTTAGTGTTTTATGTAAGGTCCTTGTTGATTAATTTTAGAGACAAATGATAAATGTTCAATTTCTTTTATCGTCAAAAAATTATTTAATTTTTGTTCGATATTTTCTGCATCCAATTTACTTTTAGATAACGCCATAACTGTTGGTCCAGAACCAGAAATACCGAATGTTAATGCATTATTTTCGAGCGAAATACTTTTCATTTCATTAAAATACGGAATCAATAAAGAACGATTTGGTTCGACAATATCATCCTGCATCGAACGACCAATTTCTTCGTAATCATTCTCATAAAGCGCTGCAACCAAACTTGCAATATTTCCCCATTGCTTTATTGCTTTACTCAATTGCACTTTATCTTTAATTAATTTGCGCGCATCCTTTGTTGGCACTTCTACTTTTGAGTAAATCAGTGTGACATATAAATTTTCAGGAACAGGTAAAGAACGCACCAAAATCGGCTCATAAGAAGGAATCAACGTAATTCCTCCAAACAACGATGGCGCAACATTATCCGCATGAGCAGCGCCACAAGCCAATCGTTCGCCTTCCATACAATAAGGCAAAAGCTCATTTTTAGAAAGTGGTTTTCCTAATAATTCATTCAATGCAAAAAGTCCAGAAACTGTGCTCGCCGCGCTTGAACCTAAACCACTTCCAATTGGCATTTTTTTGTGTAATTCTATCGATAATCCAAAAGAATCTTGTAGACCTAAATCACAAAATAATTTCCATGCCGAATGAGAAACTGTATTTTTCATCGCATCCAAAGGCAATTTACCCTCGTCACCTGTAATTGTCAGAATTTCGATTCCTAACTTTTCTGTCTTTTTCATGATTACCTCATCACCTGGATAATCCACCGCAAAGCCCAAAATATCATATCCACAGATCATATTGGCAACTGTTGCAGGAGCAAAAACATGTACTTTATCTAAAAACTTCGCTTGATCAAGCTTATATTTATTTTCGATTATTTGATTCATCTTTTATCGTATTGAACTTATATTAACTAAATCTGCAAAAACGCCAGCTGCTGTAACTTCTGCACCAGCTCCAGGTCCTTTCACAACCAAAGGACGTTCCTTGTAACGCGCTGTTGTAAAAGAAATAATATTATCGCTTCCAGACAAGGCATAAAACGGATGTTGATTATCCACCAATTCTAACGAAATTGATATTTTCCCATCTTCTAAAATCCCGATGTAACGAATCACTTTCTGCTCCTCATCTGCTTGATGTTTTATCTTTTCGAAATAATCATTTTCGTTGACTAATTCTTGATAAAAATCTTCTACAGTTGCAGCTTCTAAACAAGATTTAGGCAAAATAGAATCGATTTTTACATCTCCCGCTTCAATTTCGTAACCATTGTCACGAGCAAGAATCAACATTTTTCGCATAAAATCTATTCCACTCAAATCATCGCGAGGATCTGGTTCTGTATAACCTAATTCTTGCGCTTTTTTTACAATTTCGGCAAATGTATTTTCACCTTTAAAATGATTAAATATATACGAAATTGTTCCTGATAAAATTGCTTCAATTTTTAAGATTTGATCTCCACTCATTCTTAAATCTTTCAACACGCTAATAATTGGTAAACCTGCTCCAACATTCGTTTCATAAAGGAAATCAATGCCATATTTTCGAGCAGTTTCTTTCAATTTTTTATACTCTTGATAAGAAGATGAATTCGCAATTTTATTACATGTTACAACCGAAATACTGCTTTCAAAAATTTGTTTGTAATAATTTGGCAAATCAGAACTCGCAGTATTATCTACAAAAACACAATTTGGTAAATTATACTGTTTCATTTTTTGGATAAATTCATTCAAATCAGCTGGAGAAGAAGAATTTTCTAATTCATTTTTCCAATTCGATAAATTAATTCCGTTTTCATCAAACATCATTTTTTTTGAATTTGATAATCCAACCAATTTTATTTCGATATCATTATTTTTTGCTAAAAAATCTTTCTGTTTTTCTAATTGATTTAAAAATGTCGACCCAATATTTCCTACTCCAACATTGAAAACATGAATTGTTTTTTTCAAATGATTAAAAAACGCATCATGTACCGCATTTAAAGCTTTTGACAAATCATTTTCGTTAATCACAACCGAAATATTATACTCCGAAGAACCTTGCGCAATCGCTCTGACATTGATTCCATTTCGTCCTAATGCATAAAATAACTTGCCCGAAACACCAACCATTTTCTTCATGTTTTCTCCAACAATTGCAATAATTCCGAGATTTTCTTCAATTTCAATTGGTTCCAACCATTTTACTGCAATTTCCAAACAAAACTCTTCTTCAATTAATTGCTTTGCTTTTTCGACTTCATTATGATGAATGGCAAGCGTGATACTATGCTCTGACGAAGATTGCGTAATCAACACAATGTTGATATGATGTTGCGCTAAAAGTGAAAAAAGTTTTCCACTAAAGCCCAATTTGCCAACCAAGCCGCTTCCTTTTATATTGACTAATGCAATATCTTTGATCGACGAAATTCCTTTAATTGGATAATCTGTTGGTTGCGAATCGAACTGAATTTTTGTTCCCTCAAAATCCGGTTGAAATGTGTTTTTAATTAAAATCGGAATTCGAAGTTTAAAAGCTGGAGCCATTGTTGGCGGATAAATCACTTTCGCACCGAAATACGACAATTCCATCGCTTCTGTATACGATAAATTTTCTAACGAAAAAGCTTTGTTCACAAAACGAGGATCCGCCGTCATCATTCCATTTACATCTGTCCAAATTTCAATTTGTTCTGCATGTAAAGCCGCACCAATCAAAGCCGCAGTGTAATCAGAACCTCCTCTTCCCAAAGTTGTCACTCGTCCTTCTTCATTAGCAGCAATAAACCCTGTTACAACTAATAATTTATCCGAATAATCTTTTGCTAATTGTTGAATATTCTGAAACGATTTTTCCTCGATAACATTCGCTTGACCAAAATTATGATCAGTCAAAATATAATCTGATGCATTAATCGCCAATGAATTTCCAACATGCTCTTGCATTACTTTTGCTATTAATAAAGCACTACATCTTTCGCCGAAACTCAAAATCAAATCTTTTGTTTGAGGGCTTAATTCTTTCAGAATTTCCACCCCTTCTAATAATGCTTCCAACTCATTCATCAACAATTTTAATTTTGTTAAAATCGGATTTTGATTCGGCACATCGATTAAAGCTTTTACAATTTCGAAATGTTTGTCTTGAAAAAGTTTTAAATCATTTTCATCAAAATTTCCTGATGAAGCTTCTTCAGACATTTTGGTTAATAAATTGGTCAAACCAGAAATAGCAGACACAACCAAAATAATCGAGTTATTTTGTTGCTTTTCCTGTTTAACAATTTCTACGACCGCGCGAATACCTTCTACCGATCCGACTGATGTTCCTCCGAATTTTAAAACTTTCATAATTTAAATTTTGATCATAAAAAAAGCATCTTCCTTTTGAGAAGATGCTTTTGCATTATTTTTTTAGAATTAAATACATAACAAAACTCCTCTAAGTGTGAACACTAGAAGTCGTCGTAATTGAAATGATTGTATCTAATCCGTTTTGTTTCATTATTGATAACGAATATACAAACTTTTTCAATAAATCATTACGTATTTATTCTTTTTTTATATTTATTTCACCGAATCCTTTTTTACAGCCAATGAATCATTTGGTTCAGCAACAGGTTTTACATCACTTGCATAGCCAACAACAATTCCGTCTAGTTTATCAATTTTTCGTACTTTAAAAGTTTCTGTACCTTCTGCTCCTTTAAAAGATACTTTATAAACTGCTTCGTAAACTGTTTTGTCACCATCTTCAAGAGGCGTCATTTTCTCAAAGTTGTAGACATCAACTGGCCCATATTGTTTAACCACCGCATTCAAATCATCCACATTTACGCCTTCTACTTTCGAAAAAAGTGAATCTGGCTTATCTGCTCTGTATTTGTAAACATCTAAAACTGCTTCTTTCACCTTATAATCTGGCAAATCTGATTTTTTATTACATGCTGTTAAAGCCAAAATACCACCAACCATAAGTAATGCACTTGCTTTCATAATTCCTATTTTTTGTGTTAATTGATTATAACTAATGTAAAAATAAATAAGATAAAAAACAAGTATTTTTATTGAAATCAAATAGATAGAAACAAAAAAAGTCGATTCTGTTACAAAATCGACTTTTGAATATATTTTATTGTAAAAAGAAGTTTATACTTCAAAATTGACATAAAAACCTTCATGACCTCGAACATTGAAAACTGTATTGTCTTCAAAAATCAAGTATTGACCTTTTATTCCTTTCAAAACACCTTCTATTTCTGGCGTTTTTTTCAGGTTTAATGATTTTACTTTTTCTGGATAAGATAAAACTGGATAGTCTAACTTCCAAACTTCTGGCTCATCAACCAAAAATTGTTGAAAATCTGGATTCACTTCATTTCTGATTTCTTGATACTTTTCGAATAGATTAATTTCTGGTACATCATTTTTTAACATTCTTTGCCAATTCGTTTTATCAGCAATAACATTTTTCAACGAAACCTCTATCATTCCAGCTTCGTAACGATTATCCGTTCGCGCAATAATAATAGCTTCTGAAGCTCCTTGATCGATCCAACGTGTTGGCACTTGAGTTAAACGTGTTACACCAACTTTTATTCCCGACGAATTTGCCAAATACACAATATGCGGTTGCAATTCGAATTTCGTTTCAAACTCTAAATCACGCTGTGCAATTCCCAAATGTGCTGTAGAAAGTTCTGGATTGATAATACTTGGATTAGCTTCTGGAACTGTAAAAAAACAATTTTTACAATATCCCATCTGATAAATCTCTTTGTCCTCGTGACAGTTTAAACATTCGTAATGATCAAAGTTAATCTTGATTTTTTTTCCTAACAATTGATTCATAACGATAAAATCATTCTTGAAATTCCAATAATAATTGATTGGCGTTCCATTTTCAGTTGTCATTTTACGAATTTGTCCTTCAAACTGCATCTTGCTAAAAAAGTTTAATTAATTTTGTGTAAATCTACAAAACTTTTAGCGGATGGGAATAGTCAATAAGATTATGGAAATTATGATGCGTAGCCGAATGAATGTCATCGAGGAAAGCATCAAAAATCCAGTTGGTACACAAGAACGTGTGTTATTTGAGAATATCAAAAAAGCCAAATCGACTATTTACGGAAAAGAATTTCATTTTGACGAAATCAAAACGACACAGAAATTTCAAAAACAAGTTCCTGCGGTGCATTACGAGGATTTTCAACCTTATATTGAATTAGCGAGAAAAGGTGAAAAAGATGTCACTTGGCACGGAAAAATAAAGTGGTTTGCGAAATCTTCTGGAACAACAAATGCGAAAAGTAAATTTATTCCGATTAGTAATGAATCCTTAGAAGATTGCCATTACGCAGCAGGAAAAATAATGTTTGCGTTGTACTTAAATGCTTATCCCGAAACGGATATTTTTATGCACAAAAATCTAAGAATTGGCGGAAGTAGTGAACTTTATCAAAAATATGATACGCGTTTTGGTGATTTATCAGCTATTTTGATTGATAATTTACCTTTTTATGCTGAGATGAAAAATATTCCGAATCGTGAGATTTCTTTAATGTCTGATTGGAATGTGAAGATGAATGCGATTATCAATGCAACAAAAAATGAAGATGTTGGTTCTTTAACTGGCGTTCCTTCATGGATGCTGGTTGTATTGAACAAATTATTAGCCGAAACTGGAAAGAATTATTTGGACGAATTATGGCCAAATCTCGAAGTGTTTTTTCATGGTGGAATCAGCTTCAAACCTTATGCAGAAAACTATAATTTAATCACTCAAAAAAAATTAAATTATTTCGAATTATATAATGCTTCCGAAGGTTTTTTTGGTATTCAGGATCAATTGCACAGCAAAGATTTATTGTTATTATTAGACAACGGAATCTTTTACGAATTTATTCCAATGGAAGAATTTGGTTCAGAAACTCAACGGTTTTTAACAATTGGAGAAGTTGAAGTTGGTAAAAATTACGCCATGGTGATTACAACAAATGGAGGTTTGTGGCGCTATATTATTGGTGATACGGTTCGTTTTACCTCAACTAATCCACACAGAATTGTTGTTTCTGGACGAACAAAACATTATATCAATGCATTTGGCGAAGAATTGATGATAGAAAACGCTGAAGAAGCTTTGAAACGTGCTTGTATGCAAACAAATTCAATTGTTTCTGAATATAGTGCTGGTCCAATTTTTATGCAAGGAAAAGAAAAAGGCGCTCACGAATGGATGATAGAGTTTGATAAAGAGCCTGAAAATTTTGAGCAATTTATTGATTGTTTAGATAAAGGTTTGCAAGAAGTTAATTCCGATTACGAAGCAAAACGTTACAATAATATGACACTTAATCGACCGATTGTACACAAAGCACGCACAAAATTATTCATCGAATGGATGGCTTCAAGAGGTAAATTAGGTGGACAAAATAAAGTTCCTCGTTTATCAAATACAAGAGACTTTATTGAACCATTAATTGAATTAAATAATCGATCATAATAAAAAAGAGAATCAATATGATTCTCTTTTTTTGGTTTAAAATAAATAGGATAATTACCTCGAAACAAGTAAATTTACTATTAAGAGAAAAAATACCTATTAATGCGAAGTACGAATTTATCTGAACTTAAATTCCACCAAATTGTGGAAAATAAGTTTCAAATTTACAACAGTCTCTTTATGAGTCTTCCCTACGAAAAAATGCAAAACATCGGATCATTGATTCCGTTTTTGTATGATGAAAGTCAAAAAGGTTTACCCGAAGGTAAATCACCAAATGAAATCATCAACAATTTTTTTGAGAAATACACTGATTTAAAAACCGAACAAGAGCAAATCGATTTGATGTTTCGAATGATACAATACATCGAGCGACAAGTTGTTTTGTTTGATAGTATCGAAGATGCTGCATTTCCGTCATTACATTCCGAAAATGAAAAAGGAAGTTTGGAAAGCATTTATCATATTGCACAAGCGCAAGGTAAAATGGAGCAAGTAAAAACCAGAATCGAAGATTTTGTAACAAGAGTTGTTTTTACAGCCCATCCAACGCAGTTTTATCCAACAAATGTTCAACAAATTATTCAAGATTTACGCGACGCAATTCAACAAGATTCGGTAAGTAAAATTGATTTATTGTTGCAACAATTAGGAAAAACACCTTTTATCAACGAAGAAAAACCAACTCCTTACGATGAAGCTGTTTCTATTATTTATTATTTGAGAAATGTATATTATCAAACAATTGGACGATTATACAACGAAATCAACCAATTGTTTTTTACAGAAAGTGAACCTCTAAAATCTCCTGTTATTCAATTAGGTTTTTGGCCTGGAGGCGATCGCGATGGAAATCCGTTTGTAACAGCAGAAATTACATGGAAAGTTGCAAGTTTATTGCGTACAAGTATCTTAAAAAATTATTACAATCATCTTAAAATTGTTCAACGTAGATTAACATTCAAGCATGTTACAGAACCTTTAAAAGCGTTGAGTAATTTGATTTACGAAAATATGTTCAATGAAAATGGAACAATTACAATTGATGAAATCAAAACGCGCTTACAAACGATTCGTACAATTTTAATTGAACAACACAATGGTGTTTTCTTAGATATTTTAGATGATTTTATCACACGTGTTGATATTTTCGGATTGCATTTTGCTTCTTTGGATATTCGTCAAGATTCGCGTGTTCATCAAAAAGTGATTAACCGAATTGTTGAAAAATATACTGGAATTAATCTGAAAGATTTAAGCGAAGCAGAACAAATCGAATTGTTAATAAATCCGTCTTTTACAGCTAAACCAGAAGATTTTGAAGATGATATTGTGATTGATACAATCAAAAATGTTTATCAATTAAAAAAAATTCAGCAACGAAATGGTGAATTAGGTGTTAACCGATACATTATTTCAAATTCTGAAACCATTTTCGATGTTTTAAATGTTTATGCTTTATTCAAATTTTGTGGTTATCAAGACGATGAAATTAAGTTTGATATCATGCCACTTTTCGAGACGATTAGAGGTTTAGATGGTGCTGAAAATACGATGAATAAATTGTATAATTTACCTATTTATGCGCAACATTTAGAACGTAGAAAACAACGTCAATCGATTATGTTAGGTTTTTCGGACGGAACAAAAGATGGTGGTTACATCAAAGCGAATTGGGAAATTTATCGTACCAAAGAAATCCTTTCGAATGTTTCGGATAAAAATCAAATCGAAGTTATTTTCTTTGACGGTCGTGGTGGACCTCCTGCGCGTGGTGGTGGAAAAACGCACGAATTTTACGCTTCTCAAGGGAAAACAATTGCGAATCACGAAATTCAAATTACAATTCAAGGACAAACAATTACGTCGAATTATGGAACAATGCCGCAGGCAAAATATAATTTTGAACAATTGTACACAGCTGGTATTATTTCGGATGTTTTCTCGACAAGCACAAGTCAGATTTCGCCAGATGAGCGAATTTTGATTGATAAATTAGCCACAATTAGTTATCAGAAATACGAAGATTTGAAAGCGCATCCTTCATTTTTACCTTATTTAGAAAATATGAGTACGCTTAACTATTATGGAAAAACGAATATCGGAAGCCGTCCGAGTAAACGAGGTGGTGATAAAAAATTAGAGTTCGATGATTTGCGTGCTATTCCATTTGTGGGTTCTTGGAGTCAATTAAAACAAAATGTTCCGGGATATTTTGGTGTTGGAACAGCTATAAATGAATTGAAAAAACAAGGTCATTTAGAGGATGTAAAAGATTTATTCAAGAATTCGAGCTTCTTCAAAACATTGATCCAGAATAGTATGATGTCGATGGAAAAAACTTATTTTCCATTAACATCTTATATGAAAAATGATCCTGAATATGGTGAATTTTGGAATATTTTGCACGATGAATTTGAATTATCAAAAGCATTATGTTTAGAAATTTCGGGTTACACAGAATTGATGCAAGACGAACCATTGAACAAATCTTCGGTACAAATGCGCGAAAAAATTGTGTTACCATTATTAACGATTCAACAATTTGCGTTGAACAAAATTCATCATGAAAGTGAGTTCAAATCAATCTATGAGCAAATTGTGATGCGTTCGTTATTCGGAAATATTAATGCGAGTCGAAATTCGGCTTAATTTTCAGAATATCTTAATACCTTCGCAACGATGGAAAAGATTATTTTAGGGATTGATCCTGGAACAATGGTGATGGGTTTTGGTTTGATTGAAGTCAAAAATAACAAAATAAAGTTGATTACTTTAGACGAATTGTTGTTGCATAAACTTCCGAACCAGCAAACGAAATTGAAAAAGATTTTCGAAAAAACTTTAGCCATTATCGATCAATATCATCCTGATGAATTAGCCATTGAAGCGCAGTTTTTTGGCGTTAATGTTCAGTCTATGTTAAAACTTGGACGTGCACAAGGCGTTTGTATTGCCGCTTGCCTGCATCGCGATATGCCTGTGGTAGAATATGCGCCAAAAAAAATTAAGATGGCGATTACTGGAAACGGAAATGCATCAAAAGAACAAGTTGCGGGCATGTTACAACATTTACTTGGTTTGAAAGAAATTCCGAAACGTTTGGATGCCACAGATGGTCTTGCCGTTGCGGTTTGTCATTATCTAAATTCGGGTAAAACAACTGGGACGTCAAATTCTTATTCGAGTTGGGATGCCTTTGTAAAAAATAATCCGAATCGAACAAAATAAAATATATTTGTAGTAGAATTAGCAACCTAATTCGTAAAACATAAAACACATCAAATGAAAAAATATTTAATCGCAGCATCAGTTTGTGCAACAGTTTTCTCTTCAGTGTTATTTTCTTGTAAAGATTCGACTGGAAAAAACAATACTGCAATCACTGAAATTGTTTCGAAAATTGAACAAAACAAATACAAAATTGGCGACAAAATCGATATTCCTTTAACTAATTTAGATGGAATTACGAAAGTTATTGTTTCGGTAGATGGACAAGAAGTTCCTGCTGATTTTACGATTGACGGAAAAACAATTGGATTAGGAAATCATACGGTTAATTTGAAATTCTTCAAAGGAGAAGAAGAAACAAATTCGCGCGATTTTACGTTTGTGGTTTATGCAAATGAGCCGGCTGCGCAATGGAATTATGAAATTGTAGGAACTTATCCACATAATCCAGATTATTTTACGCAAGGTTTTTATTTCAAAAACGGAAATATTTTCGAAGGAACTGGACTTCGCGGAGGAAAAACACGTTTGATTGAATATAAATTGGGGGCAACTGAACCTACAAAATTATATCAAATCAAAGACGATGTTTTTGGAGAAGGAATTACAGAACTGAATGGTTTTATTTATCAATTAACATGGCAAGATCGTGTGATTTATAAATATGATTTAAACTTTAATCAAGTTGAAAAATTTGATATGCCAGCTCAAATTATCGAAGGTTGGGGAATTACAACAATTGGAAAAGAATTGGCCATAACAGAAGGTTCTCAACGTATTCATTTCTTTGATGAAAACTTTAATTATCTAAGAACTGTTCAAGCTTTTGACAGTCAACAACCATATAGTTATTTGAATGAAATTGAATACCACGATGGTTTAATTTATGCAAATGTTTACCTAAAATCTGGACATGCAGATAACAGTAATATTGTGGTAATTGATCCGCAAACTGGCGCTGTAAAAGTAGAGTTTAACTTCGCTGAATTGAAAGGAAAACAAGGAAATCCGCAAGCACAAGAATTGAACGGAATCGCTTTCAAAGACAACGGAAATATGTTATTAACAGGTAAAAACTGGGATAAAATATTTGAAATTAAGATTAAGAAATAATTTCCTTAACACATAAAAAAGCAAAAAGCTCGACCTGCAAAATCGAGCTTTTCTTTTTCAAAAATCATCTAAAAAATTATAAGTAAAAATTTATGGTTATGAAAGATCCTATAACCAAAATTGATCTTTCCAATCTGTGTTAGTTAAAAGTGAATTAAATTGTTCTTTAATTACTTTTAACTTTTTTTGTGTTGCATTTTTCTCAAATTCAGGAAACATTTGTTTCTCCTCAAATCTGATGTGCAAATCCAATTCTTCTTCGATATAAATCAAACTTTTCATCGGATTTTTTGCATCTATTTTGAACAAGCGTCTCAAACGTCTATGTTCTTTCAATGCTCTTTTTACCAAGTAATGATCTTCATCTAAAAGCGAAAACAAGTAATTTTCTTCTATCTCAAATTTTTTGAATAATACTTTTTCCCCATACCAATTTACATAATCAACAATTCGTTGAATATCGACTCCTTTATCTATTCCAGCACGAATATTCCAACAAAAAAATAATGTTTTATGATGCCTTTCGCACGCTTCATTTAGATTTACTGTTACAGTATAACTCATCTGAGAAGCAGTTGTTTGAGGAAGTTCTATTAATAGGTTCATTGTTATAATTTTTCAATTCGGATAATCGGATATTTTTATCTTATTTTTAATCAAATTTTTTTAATGCTTAAGAAAAGCAATTCCTTTCTCTAGATCATCAATCAAATTAAACATCGATGTCTTTTCTAGCATACCTCGCAAATCATTACGAATTGCAAAAACACGGCTATGTAAAGCACAAGGTTTGTTAGTATCGCATTCTACTAAACCTAAAATGCAACTATGATAAAGACCATCTCCGTCAATCGCTTTGATGATATTCACTAATTTGATATCTTCTAAATGCGCTGCATCCATTTGGAAACCTCCCATTTTTCCTTTGACAGATGAAATCACATTTGCTTTAACTAATTGTTGAAGAATTTTGGCTGTGTAAGCTTCTGGAGAATTAATAGAATTTGCAATTTGTTTTAAATTGACTCTCTTTCCTTCTACAGATTCTTGTGCAATAAACACACAAGCCTTAATTCCATATTCGCACGCTTTAGAAAACATTAATTTCTTTTATTCATTATAAATTATGAAGCAAATATACAACTAATTTTAAATCGGACAAATTTATCTTATTAAATTTTTAAAAATAAAAAAACCACTCAAAAATGAGTGGTTTAATATTATCTGAAAAGAAAATTTCTTAATCTTCGTCTTCGTCTTGATCAGCATCCTTAACTGCGTTACGAGAAGTACGAATAGCTACTACTACTGCGTTATCTGGATGAGCGAATGTGTAGTTATCATTTTTCAATGTTTCTACATACATTTTGTGACCAATTCTCATTGGAGTGATATCGATTTCGATTTCGTCTGGTAAGTTTGCTGGAATAGCACGAACTTTTAATTTACGCATATTGAAACGTAAAACCCCACCAGCTACTAAACCACGAGCACGTCCTACTAAACGAACTGGAACTTCCATAGTTACTGGTTTGTCCTCGTTTAATTGGTAAAAATCTACGTGTAAGATTTTATCCGTTACTGGGTGAAATTGGATGTCTTGTAAAATTGCTTGAATTTTAGCTCCATCAGCTAACTCGATAGTTGCTGTATGAGCATCTGGAGTGTAAACTAATGATTTGAATGCTTTTTCATCAGCTGAAAAGTGGATAGGCTCTCCAGAACCGTAAACCACACAAGGTACTTGTTCAGCATTACGTAGGTTACGTGTAGCCACTTTACCTAAGTCTTCTCTTTTTACACCTTGAATTGTAATTGACTTCATAATAATATGTATATAATAAAAATAATTTAATATTTAGTTAAACCACTAGATAACAAAACGTTGACTAATAGATTTGTTGCTATGTACTAGATGCATAACATCAGCAAAAAGCGGAGCGCAAGATAATACTTTTATTTTAGATACGGAAGTATTTTTTAATGGAATACTATCAGTTATAGCAATTTCCGTTAATAGAGAGTTATCAAGACGCTCATAAGCTGGTCCAGATAAAACTCCATGCGTTGCAATCGCACGAACAGATTTTGCTCCTTTTTCCATAATCAATTCAGCCGCCTTTGCAAGTGTACCCGCTGTATCAATCATGTCATCCACTAAAATAACATTTTTACCTTCAACCTCACCGATTAACATCATGCTATCAACTTGGTTTGCAACTTTACGTTCTTTGTGACAAATTACGATATCTGCATTAAGGTATTTAGCATATGTATTTGCACGTTTAGCACCTCCCATGTCTGGAGAAGCAATACAAATATTATCTAAGCCTAAACCTTTAATGTATTCAACAAAAATTGTTGAAGCAAATAAATGATCAACAGGAACTTCAAAAAATCCTTGAATTTGATCAGCGTGTAAATCCATAGTCATTACACGAGTTGCTCCAGCTGTCATTAACATTTTTGCAACTAATTTTGCTCCAATTGGCACACGTGGAGCATCCTTACGATCTTGACGAGCAAAACCAAAATAAGGAATAACAACTGTAATACTTTTAGCAGATGCGCGTTTTGCTGCATCACACATTAAAAGTAATTCCATTAAATTGTCTGTTGGTTGCATTGTAGAACCAATTAAGAAAACGCGAGCTCCGCGAATTGGCTGTTCAAAAGCGGGTACAAATTCTCCGTCGCTAAATTCTACAATTTTAGATTTACCAAGTTCTTGACCATATTGATCGGCAATTTTTTGTGCTAATTCTAATGATCCTCTGGTCGAAAAAAGAAATGCTGATTGTTCCATTGTTTGTTTTGGGAAATATTTATGCAAAAATAATTTAAATGATTTAAAAATGATATAAGAAAATCAAAAATTAATTTCGGCACAATTATTGAATATTTTTTAAACAAGTTAAAATAATCATAAAGACATAATCATGACTTTCGTTAGTTATAGTGTTTTTTAACAGTTTTTGATTGATTCGTTTTTAAGTATTTATATAAATTTGCAATTAAATATATCCTCATGAAAAAGATTTCATACCTATTAAGTGTAATTGGATTAGGAATTTTTGCTCACGCGCAAGAAACTACTGAAACAATTAACAACGATTACAACAAATGGTCTATCGAGGCCAATGGAGGTGCGGTAAAAGCAAGAAAAGCATTCGCTCCAGGTTATTATTCAGAAACACCAAGTTTTTTCCATGCTGATTTTGGTGTACGTTATATGTTCAATCCAAAATTTGGTTTAAAATTAGATGGTGGATATGATCGTATCAAAGAAGGCGAAGATGTAGCTCGTTTCCGTTCTAATTATTACCGTGTAGATTTACAAGGGGTTGCGAACTTAGGACGAATCATGAATTTTGAAACATGGACAAATAGAATTGGATTATTAGCTCATGGTGGTGCAGGTTACTCTTGGATGAATAATGATGCGACAAAAGGTGCTGATGGTAAAGTTTTCGACGACAATGATAACATGGTAAATGTTATGGTTGGTTTAACACCACAATTAAGATTAACTGATCGTGTTGTTTTAACAGGAGATGTATCTTACGTAAGAAATATTCGTCAAAATGTAACATTTGATGGCACAGCTAACACATCAGGTTCAGGATTTGGAGGTGAAATTTGGAATGCTACTTTAGGTTTAACATTTTACTTAGGTAAAAACGAAAAACATGCTGACTGGGTTTACGAACCAACTCGTTCTGACTTAGAAGATCGTATTTCTAACATCGAACAAATGTTAAAAGATACTGATGGTGATGGTGTTGCTGATTACTTAGATCAAGAACCAGATTCAGCTCCAGGTGCAGTAGTTGACACAAAAGGTGTTACTATCGACCACAACGGAAACGGAATTCCAGATAATATTGAAGAATATATCAAACAAAATGCAGGAGGAAACACAACTGTCATTAACGATGCTGATTTCTTAGAGCAAATGATTAATTCAGGTATTATCAACGTATACTTCGATTACAACTCTGACAAACCATACCAACAATCTGTTGGAGGTATCAAATTTGTATCTGAGTACTTAAAAGCTAAACCAAATGCTCAAATTGACATTTTAGGTTTTGCTGATCCAGTAGGAGGAGATGCTTTCAATAAAGACTTATCTCGTAGAAGAGCAGAAAATGTTAAAGCTATTTTAGTTAGTCAAGGAGCTAATGCTTCTCAATTAACTACTGTTGGTGAAGGGGAAGATAAAGAGTTCAAAAACTCTCAAGTTTCATCTCATCAATTAGCAAGAAGAGTTGTTTTCAGAGTAAAATAATTCTCTCTTAATTTAAGATATTAATCAGGGATAGATTTTTCCATTTTTTGGAGTCTCTATTCCTGATTTTTTTATTATCTTTACCACCACTTAAATTACTAAAATATTGAATCCTTTTAACCAACACTTTAATGCTCCTAGATGGGTAGTATTAGTGCTAGACATACTTATTGTTTTCTTTAGCTATGTAATAACCAATTTTATACTTAATAGTTTTCTAAATTCTTTTAGTTTAGAAAAATTATTATTTAAATTACCATTTGTTGTAGCAGCATATACTCTATGTTTCCTATACTTCAAAACATATAAGGGAATTGTAAAAAAAACGGGGTTAAAAGATGCTGAAAATGTATTTGTATCTAATACTACGGCTTTTCTGATTCTTTTCTTCATCTCTTTTATCTATAGACAATTCATTGAATCTAATCTTTCGGAGAACACTCCTGTTTCATATGTTTTCAGAATGTCTTACTCTGTTATCTTTGTCCATTTATTTATTTCAACAGTAATAATGGTTATTGCCAGATTATATTATAAATGGATTTATAATTATTTTTTCTCAAAAAATAAGGAACAACAAAAAATATTAATTTACGGTGCAGGAGATTCAGGATTAATTACTCGAGATATTTTACAAAATGATACTCAGTTTAATTATAAAGTTGTAGGTTTTATTGATGATAAACCTTCTAAAATTGGAACATTTATAGATGGTGTTAAAATTTATTCTATAAATGATATTGATAATAAATTCATTGAACGAAATGATATTTCAGAAATTATTATTTCTATTCAAAATATTAAAACGAATCAATTATTAAATCTATCCAAATCATTAGAAGATTTGAATGTAAACATAAAAATAATTCCACCTATTTCTAATTGGATTGATGGTACATACAAGCCTGCTCAAATCAAACAATTAAAAATTGAAGATTTATTAGGTCGTGAATCAATTAAGTTGAAAAACCCTATTATTAATGAAAATGTACAAGGTAAGGTAATACTTGTTACTGGTGCTGCAGGTTCTATAGGAAGTGAAATTTCAAGGCAACTTGCTATGATGGATTTTGCTCAACTAATTTTGATTGATCAGGCAGAATCGGCTCTATATGATGTTCAACAGTCTTTAAAAAATGAAATTTCTGAAGAAAAACAAAATAGAATAGATTATATCGTTTCGAGTGTAAGAGATCGAAAACGAATGTTAAGCCTTTTTGATAAATATCATCCGCAAATTATTTTTCATGCAGCTGCATATAAACATGTTCCTTTAATGGAAAGATTTCCATATGAAGCAATTAATACAAATATTTATGGAACAAAAATTATTGCTGATTTAGCGAATGAATTTGGTGCCGAAAAATTTGTTATGGTTTCAACAGATAAAGCGGTTAATCCGACTAACGTGATGGGAGCAACCAAACGTGTGGCAGAAATTTATGTAAATTGTACAAATGAAAAATCTAAAACAAATTATATTGTTACTCGATTTGGCAATGTCTTAGGATCTAATGGTTCTGTAATACCTTTATTCAAACGTCAATTAGAAAACGGAGGTCCTTTGACAGTAACACATCCCGATATTACACGTTTTTTCATGACTATTCCAGAGGCCTGCCAATTAGTATTAGAAGCGGCTATTATGGGAAAAGGTGGTGAGATTTTTGTATTCGACATGGGCGAATCAATGAAAATTATTGATCTTGCTAAAAGGATGATTAGATTAAGTGGCTTTAAATATCCTGAAGAAATTGATATAAAAATTGTAGGTTTGCGTCCAGGTGAAAAAATCTATGAAGAGTTATTGGCTAATGATGAAAATACAGTAAAGACCCATCATGAAAAAATAATGATAGCAAAAGTTAATACAAACAAATGTCAAGACAATAAAAAACTAATTGAAGAACTATGCTTAATGTCTTCAACCATAGAAAAACATGAGCAAGTCATGCATTTAGTGGCTAAAATAAAAGAGATTGTACCAGAATTTAAATCTCAAAACTCAGAATTTGAAAAACTTGATAACTTAATTTATGAAAAATAAAATTTTTAATCTTTTAATTGTAATAGTTATACTCACTATTTCTTCTTGTGCATCAAAAAAAGAATTAGTCTACTTTCAAGGAGATCAACAATCTACTACGAAATACGAAGAATATATTCCTAAAATTCAATCTTCTGATATGCTAGCAATCAGTGTAAGTGCTGCTGATATAAAAGCTACAGAACCTTTTAATCAACAAAGTGTTTATCAAGTAAATTCTGGGGTGCAAAATAATCCTTATGCGAAGGTTTATACTGTTGATGAAAATGGTTATATCAACTATCCGTTAATTGGTAATGTGAAAGTAGGTGGATTAACTAGAACAGAAGCTGAAAATGAATTAAAAGCAAAAATCTCAAAATATATCGTTAATCCTGGGGTAAATATTAATTTTACAAATTTTAGAATTAGCGTTTTAGGAGAAGTTGCTAAACCTGGTAATTTTACAATTCCAAGCGAAAGAGTAAGTATACTTGATGCTTTAGGTATGGCTGGTGATTTAACTATTAATGGTGTTAGAAATAATATTATGGTTATTCGTGAACAAAATGGACAAAAACAAACATATAACGTCGATTTAACATCCAAAGAAATACTAAACTCTCCTGTTTATTATTTAGCCCAAAATGATGTTATTTATGTAGAACCAAATAATGCTAAAATTTCATCATCTAAATTTACACCAAACTATTCATTATGGATATCTGTTGCTGGTGTTATAATATCTGTAATTGCTGTTATTTCTAAATAAAAATGAGTACAAATAAAAATAACCTAGAAGACCAATACTTCGATGAGTCTGAAGAAACGATTAATATCAGACAAATTTTAGAACAATATCTTTATTACTGGAAATGGTTTGTATTTGGAGTTATTATTTCTTTAACCTTAGCCTTTTTATATGTTAAATATACTCAGAAACAATATCAAGTTTCAGCTAAAATATTATTAAATGAGAAAGAATCTGCAACAGGTGAATTAGCTGGTTTAATGGATCAAGCTATGCTTGGAGGGGGATCTTCAACAAATGCTGAAGTTGGTGATCAAATTGATGTTTTAAAATCAAAACGACTAATTACTAAGGTTGTAGAAGAAAATAATTTAAATATTCAATATTTTAGTAAAGGTCGTGTAGCTGAAGTTGAATTAACTCAAGAGAAATCTCCTATTAAAATTATTTTTCTAAACGAAGCTGATAAAACCAATGAAGATTTAGAAGCTAAATTTATTGTTCAAATAAAATCTACAACAAAATTTATTTTAACAAACAAAACAACTTCTACAGAAAAGGAATATTCTTTTGGACAAAAAATAAATGATAAGATTGGAAGTTTTGTTATCAGTCCTAATAAAAACTTAGCTAAATCAATTGATAATGAATATCTGATTGTTTTAAATTCTATTGATAAGACTGTAGATAATTACCAAAAGAAACTTGCTATAGATCCTAACAGTGAAAAAAGTTCTAAAATTATTAACTTCTCATTAGTAGGTCCTGTTCCTGAGATTTCTAAAAAAGTAATTAATGATTTAATTATTAATTACAACAAAGATATTGTAGGCGATAACCATAAATTAACTGAAGCTACATCTAAGTTTATTGATTCAAGGTTAGCTATTGTTAGTGGCGATTTAGATGGTGTTGACAAACAATTAGAACAATATAAACAAAGTAATAATATTACAGATGTTACCTCTGAAGCAAATATTTTTTTAGAGAGTGCTGCTGATAATGAAAAGAAATTATTAGATGCTTCTACACAACTACAATTAGTTGAATATATGAATGGAGCTCTTAATACGTCTCGTACAGATTTACTTCCTTCAAATATTGGTTTAGAAGATAAATCTATTTCATCAGAAATATCTTCATACAACGAACTAGTCCTAGCTAAAGAAGATATGTTAAAATCTGTAACAAATGAACATCCAAATGTTATTAAATTACAAGAGCAAATAAATGATGTAAAAAGAAACCTGAAGAATAGTTTAAAATTATATAGAAATAACACACAAACTATTTTAAATACAATACAAGGAAAGCAAAATCAAATTGCTGGAAAAATTAAAAAAGTACCTAGTCAAGAGCGTGGTTTTAGAGATATATCTCGCCAACAACAAATTGTAGAGGCTTTATATTTATTCTTACTTCAGAAAAGAGAAGAAAATGAAATAAAAGCTGCTGCAACACCAGAAAATATTAAAGTAATTGATTATGCTTATGGTATAAAAGAACCTGTTTCCCCTAAAAAAAGTATTATATTTTTAGGAGCGCTTATTGTAGGTCTTATAATACCTTTTATAATAATTTATATATACAAATTATTAAATAATACAGTTAATTCAAAAGAAGATGTAGAAAATGCCGTAGGAGCACCTATCGCAGGACAAGTACCGAAAAGTAATATTTCTATATTAGAAAATAATGATAACTCAAGTGCTGCTGAAGCTTTCCGAATCTTAAGAACAAATGTAAATTTCTTATTAAAGAACTCAACAGATCCTCAATGTATTTATATTACATCTACAACTAGTGGAGAAGGAAAATCATTTATATCAACTAACTTAACTCAGATTTTAACAATGTCTGGAAAATCAGTATTGTTAATCGGAGCTGATATTCGAAGTCCAAAAGTATTAGATTATTTAGGTATTTCTGATCAATATATACATAAATATGGTGTAACTGAATATTTAATTTCTAATGATGTTAATATTGATGATATTATCATAAAAAAACCTGCACATTATAAATTCGATGTTATTTATTCAGGTCAAATAGCACCTAATCCATCCGAATTATTAATGAATGGACGATTTGATGATATTATTAAATATGGAAAGGAACATTATGATTATGTAATAGTTGATACAGCTCCTGTAAGTTTAGTAACTGATACACTATTAATTTCAGACGATGCAGATATTACAATGTACGTAGTTCGTGCCAACTACTTAGATAAACGTATGCTAGCAATTCCAAGAGATTTATATAGAGAAAATAGACTTAAGAATATGGCTATGGTTATTAATGATGTTGACTTTACAAAAGGTTATGGCTATGGTTATGGTTATGGTTATGGAGAAAACCATAATAAAGGTGGATTTTTTAAAAACCTTTTTAAACGTAAATAAAATAAAAACCTGAAGTTAATCTTCAGGTTTTTTGTTCTATAAAATATATACACTATTGACCTTCCTTCTCCAATCTCTCTAATGCTTTTTCGTGAGCTGATTTTACATCATTTTTGATCTTTTTATCTTGTGTAGATTTTCTAATCTTTTCTGCATGATAAGCCAAATCATCTAATGTCATTTTATAACTCACATAAAATCCGCGATTATATCTTGAATATGAAGCTAATCCCCAACCAGCAATTAATTGATTCTTAATCTTTTTGGTTTGATATTCGTTCAAATAACGTTGAAGTTTTGGAGAAATTTCTTCTTTCGCAATTGATTTTACAGAACCATTCATTCGGCTAAACCAATATTTATTATCCAATTTTATATATGATTTTGCACCTAAAATGCTTTTAAAAGCAAGATCCCCAAGCAGTAAAACCTTTTCAAATTCAGATTTTTCATTGGTCATATAATCCCAATACATTTCAGAAGTCATTCCAACCATCGGACTTTTATCTATTGTTGCTTCATACAAATCTTTACCATTTTGATAAGCTGCTGCAACATTTTTAAATTCGATTCCAAAATCATCACAAGCCTTCTGATAACCTGTAAAAGAACCCGAATATTTCTCGAAATTATCTATAAAAACTCTATAAATACAATAATGTGAAATATCAATCAAAACTTTTTTAGAATCATCTAAAAAACCGTTTATCAACTGTATCGGAAAGTTATAATATTCGTAGGAACTCATAATTGTTTGATTGTCTTAAATGTGGTGTTAATTCATCGACTAAGATAAGATAGTTTTTATTATTCTTAAAATGATAAGTATCAAAAAACTTCAAAATTTAATAGGTTAGATTTTTAAAGGGGTAAAACTTCAATTCCTAATTTCTTCCTAAATCTTCTTTGTCCTTTGTCTCAAAATAATAAACAAATGAAATTTTTCTTAACAATAATTACAAGCACTTTCTTAACAATTACTACGATAGCTCAGACGAAAAATGATTCAATTATCACCATTCAACCTCAACAAAAAACATTAAAACCTAAAGTTGAACATGCAGAACCTCTCTATACAGATTTGATGCGTGATTTGGGCGCACGAAAAGGAGAAGCTGAGATAAATGTAGGATTTGGAGTGACCTCAAAAAAAGGATATAATGAATATAATGGTTTTATTGAGTATGAATGGGCTGTTGCAGATCGTTTGGGATTGGAGGTTGAAGTACCTTTTTCTTTTAATCACAAAAGCGATAATAACGATGGCTCTATTTATGTTCCGAACAATAAAATTGAAGGTTTAAAATTAGCAACTCAATATACTTTTTTAGTAAATGAAAAACAAAAAATGTCTTTGGCTGTAGCTTATGTTCATGAATTTGAGTTTAATAATTTTAAAGAATTAGGACATCAAGGTTCTGTATTTACGGGTATGAAAATGAATCCTGTTTTTATTGGAGCAAAGAATTTTAAAAATTTCAACACGTTAATCTATACAGGTCCTATTTTTGAACATCATTATAAAGAGCAAAAAGTAGATGTTGGAGCAACTATAAATGCAAGTATGATGTATGTTTTACCAAATTCGAAAAACTTTATTGGACTTGAAAATAATATGGATATTGACCGCGATGGATTTCATTATACTTTAAGACCTCAAATTAGATTGGCTATTCAACACAATTTAATGATTGGTTTGGTTACTGGAGTTTCTATCACCAAACATACAGGAACCAACCTTGATGTGATGACACGTATTATTTGGGAACCTTAGTTTTCTTAATAAAAAAACCTCCTTTAAAACTTTTTAAAGGAGATTTGTGGAGCTGGCGGGACTTTCAACAACTCTCTATTTTAAATAAATTATACAGTTAAATTTAAAAAAACGGATGATTTAACGGATGAAAATAGCTTAATTAACTAAAATCTCACCAATATATCTGCCAACATTCTCCTTTTGAAAATATACGTGGTTCTTGTTAAAATCCTCAATACTTAAAGTGTCCTTCCAATTCACATCTAAATATGATGTATTGGAAACTATATAGGAATCCAACTCAATATTCGCTTTTTGAACTTGCGGTTGAATCTTATCTTTTAGTACTTTATAGAATTGAATTTTTGGATCATTTATTCCTTTTGAATTACGTATTCCTTTAGGATCAATGAACTTAATGATTTGTTTATCACCTTCAACAATCCATACTATAAAATCCGGATAGAAATTATTACCATCTGTAAAGAAACCTAAGCCTTTTTTGCTTTGATTTCTAAGAACATGTATATCCTTACCTTCTAAAGAAGCTGGTTTTGTTCCAACATATGTAATAAGGTCATCTAAAAATTGTTTTTCCGAAGCATCTAAAGGAATTGGACTTACTTGCAATTTCTCCTTATAACCTTTTCCTACATATACTAACGGCTTGTACAAGTGTAATAGATTATCAAATGCATCTATCTCAGATCCAATTTGAACATTTGTAAATGCAGGTTCTACTACATCCAGTTTTAATTGCTCTATCTTGTTTTGATAATCTTCAATTTCTTCCTCTGTATTCAACCTAAAGTCATATTCTAAAACAAAGTTATCATCTGATCCTGTTAATTGAATTGCTTCTACGTGGTCTGAGCTAAACTCATTTTTATAGAATAAATAAAACTGCTCAATGTATTTTTTCAGCAATGTTATGACTAATTCTTGCCAAATGAATGTATTTGAAAACTGTGAGAAATTGACTTTATGCTCTGGTATTAATAATTTATACCAAGACACTTGATGCATAATATCTTGTAATTGCTCTAACTCAATTTTCAAATTATGATATCCTTTATCTGCTTTAAAATTTTGAAGTTCTAAATAAACAGAATTCCAATTGATTATCGAAAGATGGAAATCATTCAAAATCGCTTCATTCTTAGTAATTGCAACTCCAGAGTTATTCTTCTCCAACACATCAATTTTAGGATACCAATCTAATTCAACCAACTTCCCATTAAAAATTGAAGCATTATAGATTAAAGGCACAATTACTTTTTGTTTAAAATTTTCAGAATCTTTAACCGCAATCAGTTTTAATTTGTTTTGCTGAACAATCTCCTTTTGAATCGTCGGTACTTTAATCGTTATCCAAGATGAATCATTAATTGGTAGACCTTCATCTTCCAGAAACTCCTTGAACTTCTCCATATAATCAGCTTTTACACCAAAAATCTGAAGCGTTTCTAAGTGTCTTAGATATTTTTTTAAGATTTTGATATTATTAGGCTTTTGGTATTCATCTAATCCTGTAGAACGTTTTAAGGAAAAATTATATCCTTTTAAACGAACTCCACGTCCGAATAATTGAATAATTTGTGAACCTTCACTTTTCCCTACATTCATCAATCCCATAGACGAAACACGCCAAGACGACCAACCTTCTGAGAATTTTTTAGAACCGATTAATAAATTTATTGATGATGATTCTTCATTAATCATTTTAAATAAAGAATCGGAAAAATCACGTTCAGTACCCAAAACTTTATTGTTAATGGCTAAATCATGTAATTTCTTTTCATCACCAACATTAATTACTCCAAAATACTCATTATCTCCTACACGCAATCCTAGCTCACCATCTGCGCCTTTTAGATTATCTAAATACAAATTGGCGCCAATTGTTGTATTGTTAAATACCAATTCATTAATCAAACTGAAAATCGTGGTGGCATCTAAATTTTGCTCTTGAATATACGAAAACGAATGTTCGAATATTGAATAGCCTTTACTATCTACTAAACCTGCTCTGTTGTTAACAACTGCGTCAATATTTTGAATAGATACCGTAGGGTTCTTTAAGAAATCGGTGAGGAAATAAATAATTTCTAAAACATCAGAAACTTCTTTACCTCCTTCCTTACGTACTGCATTTACTTTACCTCCAACAAAAATCCATAAAGGTTTATGCAATAAGAAATCCTTTAACTCGGCTTTCTTTTCTTTGTACAACAACTGCTGTTGGAAGAAGGATACTAAATTTGCTGTAAGATATAATTGTTGATAATCTGTATTATCCTCTTTTAGGTTTAAAATACGATAATCTTTTCCATAACCATCTTCATAAAAGTATTTGTAAGAATAATCGAATAGAATACTTTTTGCATATTCTTGTGTAAACTCGGTTTTTTTTGCTCCAGAAGCTGCATTAATTGCTTGACCAAATGTTGCGGAATATTCAAAAGCAAAACCTGTTAAACTTAACTGATCTCTAAATCTTTTCCAAGAATCACCAGACATTCCACCATGACCTTCGTCAATCAATACTAAATTGTCTGTTTCGAAACTTTCAACGGCTACGGTTTTATCACCGCTATTTTCAGCTAGTTTGGTAATCTCCAAAATTTCAACTTGCTTACCAGAGAACATTCCAGAATCATTTTTAGAAAAATTATTAGCGCGTATATCTGATAATTTGAATTCCTCTAAGTGTTGTTTTGTTAATCCTTCGTTTGGCGTTATTAACAACACTTTATTTTGGTGATGCTGGTTGTAATGATTCGCATAATGCAAATATTGCTTGATATTGATGTGCATCAACAAGGTTTTTCCGGAACCTGTTGCATTCCAAAATGCCAGCTTATTTAAGCTTTCTAAAGTAAAAGGTTGCGCTACAAAAGTATCTTTACCTTTTTTCTTACCCTCCTTCGCTTCTGCTTGTTTCAAATTAAATTCATTTACAAATTCATTTAAATCAGCCAAAAGTTTTACTTTATTCTGAAAGTATTTATCCAAATACACTTCGGTAAATAAAAGCGATAGATATTGGAAGTATTTCCAAGTAATCAGTTCGCTTCTCTTTTCAGAAATTTGTTTCGTATATCTTACAATATTCTCATCATACGTTTGCAACATCGTAGCTGTCATGTACTCCGAGTTGTACATATGACTAATCAACGACTGCAAATATTTTGTATTTCCTTCTTCGGTATAACCTTCGTTGGAAGAAAGTTTGAGATCGGTAAAAATTTCTACACCATTTTTACCTATAATTTTTTTCCCAACGCTATCAATCCCGAAAAGAAATAGCATATATTTATTGAGTACCAGTTTTTCGTGGAAGTTTGCCATATCTTTTAATATTCAATATGAACATCTTCTGTAAACATTTTATCTACATTTACTAAACCAATGATAAACTTATTAAATTCTGTATTCTTTGTATTTGCAAATAATACTCCACGAGCAGTTCCCATAGTAATCATAGCCAAATGCTTTGTCAAACTACAAGGCAATACAACACCATCAGCTTGTACTAATTTTTCTTGAAACTTTTGAGGCTCTATCTCAAAATAACAAGCAATTTCTAATTTAATTAATGGTTGATTTTGTTTGTGCAATACAAATTCCATAGATACTACAACAATTCTGCTTTCAGCATCTATTCCAAAACCAAAACCAATTTGTTGTTGGATAGGTTCTTCTAAAACCAATGTTTCTTCGAAAACCGAAAATTGATTTTCTTCTACCTTAACAATTTTAAACGGTATCGGTAATTCTTTTTTATTCATATCAATTAAGCTGTTAAGGATTCATACTTATGCTCATAAACCCTATCATCGCTCATTGTAATTGCAGGCTTTAAGGATTTGATTGTGTTTAAAATTGCATAATCTTCTGAAAAAGAAACTTTCACATCTTCTCTTTTATTTGTTGAAGATTTTGTAACCACATCAATCAATTCTACTCCTAAAACTTCCCCAAGTAACACCAAAGTTTCTAAAGTAAAATTTTCGTTTCCTTTTACCCATTTGTTTACTTGTTGTGGCTTTACCCCTATTTTTTCAGCTAATTCTTTTTGTTTCCAGTTTAACTCGTCTAAACGAGCTAAAATAGTTAGGGCTATTCTTTTAGAAAGTCTTGTATATTTTCTACGCTCAGAGCGAGCTTTTGTTCTTTCAACTGTCTTTGTTTCTGCGTTTGAAACTAAAGTCAAAAATTTTTCTTTGTTGGTCATTTTAATTTTCATTTAAAAATTCAAAAAATGAGTCGTCGTCAAAAATCCCATTTTCATTAAGATAGGCTTTTACGTTTTCTAACTTTTGTAATTCGAAACTTGTGTGTGTTCGATCTTCCATCAAATGGTGCAATGGTAATTTTATTGCTCCACCTGTTATTACAAAAGTATCATCGTCTATTCTAACAGCGTAAATTCTAAGGTAGTCTTCTCTACCTTTTTGTAAAGACAAAACTTTTAGTTGATATTCTTGGTTATGTAATGGCTTGAAAAATTGTGATAGTGTCTTGTCTGATGTTTCGGTAATTTCTAATAACGTATCCTCGATAGCATAGGCGTCCTCTATAATATCTTCTGCAATATCCTTTATATTTTTTCCTTTCGGAATATCAGCTATATTTTCCTTTAAAAAATCATAAATATATGCAGCATCGTCCCACAAATCCATCAAACGATCGTATTCATTATACGTCTCATTTTGATAGTGAAGTGCGAACAATCTGTTTGCAAATATATTAACTATTTCCATAAAATCAACTTATAAGTTTATTTTTAGCAAAACTTTACAATTCCGAAATGTTAAACATTTGCTTAAAGAAGGTTTCTTCTATCAATTTTACTTTGAAAGTATCTTCACCTGTTCGCATATTATCAAAGTGATGATCGCCGTTGATATAGATTTGGTCGAATTCTGAAGATCGTACGCTATCATAGATTTTACGGAAACGTTTCTCTGTTTCTTCGTTGGTTGTTGTTTCTAGGTTACGCCAAATGATTAAGGTTTTTGCACCTTCGCGTGTTTTCCCTTCTACAAATTTGATGTCGTCGACGCGTTGCATACGCTCTACGTATAAACCGATTAGATAATTGAAGGTTTCTACCAAATCTACTTTTGTTGCAACCAACTCGTTGTTTTGGGTAACTTTTAATTGATAATTGAACGGATTGCGGAACATCTGGATATTGAACAAATGATCTTGTGTTTCTACATCCAACATATAGTTTAATAAATATTCTTCTTGCGCTTCCTCTGAAAACTGTAAGAAACCATCTTGTGTTTTTGGTGCAATGCTTAAATTGTTTAAAGCATCTTCATAGGATTCTAATACTTGGTATTTGAAGATTTGAGAGATCCCTTCTTTATCTTGCGGCTGACCATTTTTCCAATTGTCCGTATAAATCACTTTCTGAATACGTGGTTTGGTTACCGTATTAAAATACGTTCCCATTTCTACCAAAATATATTTACGATTACCACCATCCTCACGATTTAATTTAATCGTTGCATGACCTGTAGTACCAGAACCCGCGAAATAGTCTAAAATCAATGAATCCTTTAAAGAAACAATTTTGATAGAATCTAAGACAGTATAAACGGATTTAGGAAATGAAAATTTAGCCTCACCCAATATATCTTTGATTAAATTCGTACCATTAAACTCAGATTGATATTTTTTCTGATGCCAGAAATTTTTAAAAACCTGTTGCTCTCTATATTTGTGTTCTATTATTATACGACCATCTTCATTTCTTATCCTAAAATAGCCATCTTTATTTAGATCTATAAATGAATCTTTTATTGCTTTCCAAGTAAATTCACCTGTATTAGTAATTGGGTAAATTTCTAAATCGTTATCATTATAAATGTGAGATATTGTTCCTTTATCAATATTCACATATAATGGATACCAATTATTAGGTTTTTTATCTTTACTCCATGAAGTTCTTGCTCGTATAAAATTCTCCCATCTATATCTTCCAATATCATCCTGTTCTGTAAATGTGTCTAGAACTTCTTGATCGATTGCTATCATGTTAAATTTTGCATGAGCTTTATCATTCGCATAACATAACATGTATTCAAAATTCTCAGAAAAAAATTCTGCTTGATTCCTTCCTTTTGGGTTATGCTGAATAGCAACTATGGCAATTCTATTATTTTCACCATAAAGGCCATCTGCAATTTTTCCTAAATTATAAAGTTCAGCATGATCTATTGCAATAAAATTAAAACCAATTTTACTAATTAGACTTTTGCCAATTATCATTCTATCATGTATTAAAGAATTCCATGACGAGTGTTTGTATTCATTCTTATATACAATTGGTGTTGCATTGGTATTATATGGTGGATCAATATAAACTGTATCGATTTTTTCTTGATACTTCTCCTGCATCAGATTCAAAGCTTGGAAATTCTCTGAATTGATTAATAAACCGTTGGTTTCTTCTTCTAAATTATCGAACTCTGCTAGTAATTTGTCTTTGAATTCTTCAGAGAAGAACTTGGTATCTACCACTAAGAAGGGTTCGTTACGAAGAGATTCCTCACTTCCGTTCGGAATAACAATGCTAAATAATTCTTTCCATTCTGTTAGCTGTGCTTCATTGGAAGCAATTTCAAGATAATATTTCTCAGGGATACGGTCTAAGGTAATACAGTAGTTGGTACTGATGACAAACTTTTTCTTTAGCCATAATTTCTTTTGAAAATTTTCGATTTGAGCCAAGAAGTTGATAATCTTAGATGCTACCAATTTCAACGCTTTTATCTTCGATAACTGCGCTGTAAAATAGGCAGGATTTTCCGTATTGATATCGTCAATGTATAAGACTTCGTTTTTGATGTAGAAGTCTAATTCACGCGATAAGAAACCACCTAAATCCTTATGAATAAAATAATCGAAACTGTTACGCGAAATAAAATCATTCAAATGTTTTTCTAATACCGTACGGTTTTTGTTTTTCTCCGTTGGAGCTTTGTCAAACGCCAATGTAAATTCAGTAGGAATATTAGATTGAATTACTTCAAAAGCGTGTTTAGACAATTCGTCTTGCTTAACTGTTTTCTTATGCTGTTCGTAAGTGAAATTGATAAACAATTCACCGTCTACTACTTCAATCGGTTGATCTTCAAATATTGCAAAACGACGTTCGGCATCTCCTTGCGTTTTGTTATTATTTTGCTCTGTAGAGGCTTCTTTAAGTTGGAAGTGTACTTTTTTGCCATCGCTTAATTTAAAGGCATAATTCTTTAAATATTCTGATGTTTTGATATAGTACTGGTCGGCATTAGCCCAATGTAATTTTACTTCTTCACCTTCATAAGGAATAGCATACACATCTTTTTTGTATCTACGCAACGAAATAAAATCGCCGTCTTTGTAATATCTTTTGAAGAAACTAGCTAAATAAGAAAATACCTCCTGCTCTAACGCATTGGTATCAACTGCGTTTTCTAATTGTGCTTTTAGCGCTACATATTTAGGTGCGGATTCTCGAGCTACGCCAGCATCGTCTAGTGATTTACCCATCTGATCTAATTCTGCCTGAATACTTGCAGAATCTTTGGATTGGGTCTGAGACAATATATCTTTGATGTCTTTTGGTAATTTACGATCTACAAAGTCCATTACCTGATCGCGTTTTTGATTCATAATGCGGTAGATCCCAAAATCTAAATCCGCTTTATCCATCTCAAATATCTCTTTTAAAACTTCTTGTAATTTTATGTAATTGCTCATACTTATATCAACTCAAAAGAAATGGTAAACACTTCTTCTTCTTTTATTGTTCTGTTTAATTTGCTTTTTGCTTCCGCAATCATTTGATCACGTTCCTGTTCAATTTCTTCTTCTCGATCAAACAGTTGTCTTTTGAGACGAGAAACTTTTTTCTTGGCTTTTGCCAATTGCTCTTGTAAAGCTAAAGCTTCGGAACCAGACAAACCTTCTTGCATTGCTTGTTTGTCGATTTCTTTTTCTTGTTTCTTGGCTTCTCTTAACTCAGCTTCTGTTTCTACAATCTTATCATCCGCCCAATTATGAAACTTCTTAAATTCACGTTGCATCAATGCCGCATCGGTATCATTAAGATAATTAAGACGCTCAGTTTTAACTTTCAAATGAATTTCATCAATATTTTCTAAATTCCTTTTAAAACTATCTTGCACTGTAGAATTGAGTGCTAAAATATAGCGACAAATATCGTCATTTAAAAGTTCGCTTGCATCAGTTATTCCTGAAAAAAGTAATACGGAATGAGATTCTATTTCTGAGATTACCTCCAGATTGCTTATTCTAATTATTCCAGATTTAGCCTTTAAATTTTCAATTTCTGAATGTGTAGCTTTAGCATCTGACCAATTAAATGAAAGATGCGCCAAAGGAGTTCTTTCATTTTTACCTTGAAGAATTAATTTTTGAGCAACAGCACCATTAATTAAAAAACGTTTGGCTTCTTCTTTTTTCTTATTTAATGTATATCTCTCTCCATTATCGAGAACAAAAGTGTAATCATCATCTATGAAACGAGCTTTATTTTGTAAGTAGAATTTGGTTAATTCCCACAGCCATTTTTCAAATTTTTCAATAAAGACTTTTGTTTCCGAATAAGTCGTTCGTAGTTTATCTATAACACTCGCTTCAAAATGATCAAAGAGTTTGGATTGCGTCTCTTTAACCTTTTCGTTGATCTGATCTTCAAAATCACTCTGTAATTGATTGAAATAGGTTTCAATTTCTTCCTTTGTGCGGCATTGTTTGTAAACTTCTATAATACGTTTTTCGAAATCTACACCATTTTCAATTGTCCCCAAAACCTCATCCGAAGAACCAAATACTCCTTCGAATAATTTAAATTTTTGCTCTAACAATTCATAAACTCGCGCTTCAACTGCATTTGCAGAATTTATAAAATTGACAACCACTACATCATATTCTTGTCCATAGCGATGACAACGTCCAATACGCTGTTCTACTCGCTGCGGATTCCATGGTAAATCGTAATTCACGATCATACTACAAAATTGTAAATTGATACCTTCTGCAGCTGCTTCCGTAGCAATCATAATATCATAATCATCGCTTTTAAATGCATCCACTAAAGCTTGACGAATATCTACAGCTTTAGACCCTGTAACTTTACCTGCATTTTTGTCGTCTGCAAGCCAATTTCGATAAATTTGATTAGAAATTGGATCTGAATTATTTCCATTAAAAATTAGGATTTTACCAGCATATTTTTCTTTTGACAAACGCTCCAGTAAGTATTGTTGAGTTCTGGTAGACTCTGTGAATATTAATGCCTTTTGTTGAGCTCCTAATTCTTTCAATTTAGAAAAACCATTATCTAAAGCAATCAACAATTTTTCGCCTTTCTCATTATGCTGAATGCTATTGGCTAAAATGAGAAACTCTTCCAATTGTTTAATTTCTTCTTCAATAGCAATCTTATCATCTAAAGTTATTTCTGTAAAATCCTCTTCCTCTATAATTTCTCCTTCATCAAATTCATCATCCAAATTTTCATATTCTTCTAAAAACATTTCGTACAAATCATCTTCTACTACCTTAGAATTTTCAAGTAGCATTTTTAATCGTTTAATTAATGATTCGAGTGTTCTACTAATTGCGAATGATGAGGAACCTAATAATTTAAAAATTACAGATTGCATTAAATGTTTTTGAGCTGGAGGAAATGCATAAGTTCGCTCCTGCCTTAGATAGTCTAAGACCTTTTCATAGAGTTCTTGTTCCTCTTTAGCTGGCGTGAATTGTTGCGTTATTGGTATACGCTCTCTATAATTAATAAACTCTTTGACATCTCGACGTAACGTACGATGCACTATAGAATTTAATCTTTCTTTTAATCCGTCAATATCCCTGTTACCTGATTCTAATATGTAATTGCGTCTAAAACTTTTGATATCACCAAAAATCTCAGGATCAATAAATGATACCAAACCGTATAATTCATCAAGCCTATTTTGAAGCGGAGTAGCAGTTAGCAAAACTTTCTTATAATCACGAATAGCATTTTGAATGGTTTGTGCTGTTACATTACCATACTTGTATGCATTTCTTAAGTAATGCGCTTCATCTAACACTACCAAATCCCATGAAGTCAGCTGAATTTCTTCTGCACGTTTTCTAGCAAACTGATAGCTACAAATTTTGATTGTGGAACCGTTATCAAATGGATTTTTAATACCCGTTTTTGTTTTTTTGTTGTAAGAGATGTTGTCTAATACTTCAGCTTTTAAATAGAATTTATCTTCTAATTCATTTACCCATTGTTTACGAAGTGATGAAGGGCAAATAATTAATATTTTTCTTTTTCCTTCAGCCCATTTTTGACTTAATAGAATTCCAGCTTCTATGGTTTTACCTAAACCTACTTCGTCTGCGAGTATTGCACCTTTAGAATAAGGTGATTTGAAAGCAAATAATGCAGCTTCAACTTGATGAGGATTCAATTCTACTTTAGCATCCATTAAGGTAGCTCCAAACTTCTCTGGGCTATCTGAAGAAGCTTTCTTTGATAATTCGTATGCGTAATATTTAGCTTGGTATTGGTTGATCATATTAATTTTTGCAATATTGTAATTTTGTAAAAATATACAAAAAAAAACCACATCAATCAAGATGCGGTTTTCTATACTCAGATAACCAGTTTATAAACTTCTGGTTTATTCTTATTTTAAATGCTTTCTGTTTTTCGGTAAGCTTTCGTTTACTTTTTCTGTCAAGGTAAAATCGGTATTCGTAGTCGTTGATAATGTTGATCTCTCTCAAATAATGGACAACATCTATATTAAGACTCTTAGTTAAATCTTTCTTTAATTTGGAAGCTGAAGTAAATATTTTATTACTAATGGGTATATCCATAAATCTAGTGATGCAGAAGTTTCCTACAACCATTGTCTTTGGTTGATCGACGTGCTTAATCACACAGATATTCCGGATAGGAAATTTTCCACAGCAGCAGCCTATATTTCTAGTATCATCACAATAGAAGTCAAATGGAAACCATTCTTTTTTTTGCATCTAACCAACTATCAGAATTACTTTCTCTCGTGATAGCTTCGAATAATTTAAAATTTTCTGCCATCCTCAAATAGTTTTAAATTATTTCTCTTCAAAAGAAACTCGATATTTCCATCCTTCTTTAAATAATCAAGATACGCATTTTGATTTCTGATTATTGCCACATTAGTTTGTTTTGAGAATAAATTTTCTTCTTCTCCATCATAATCGTGAAGATGGAGATTATCGTAAGTATGTTTTAGAACTAATTTTAGCTCCTCCGGATCTCCTTTTAATCCAACATGTAAATGGTTGAATCCGCTAGAATCTTCTTCTATCACATAAAATATATCAAATTCGGAACGAATAAATAAATCCTTTACAATGTAATCATAATAGTTTCTGTCATAGTCATCTTTAAAATTAATACCCAATTCTATGTTGTATTGACTAACGTCTTCTGGAACCGTTAATGTCGATATAACTCTCCTAACCTTCTTTTCCATCCTCTGGTTAAACCCCTCCTCATTGGATTTAACCTTTCTCTTACGTTGAAAATATTCGTGAATGTAATCGTAATTAATTTGCCATGTTTCCCTCCCTTCAATTACCTTTTTCTTTACTATGTTAATATCTCCTGATATACTTCCTAGTTGTCTCATTATTGTTCTATAAGACATATTTATGATGTTTGTTCTTTGATAGAACTCTATTGTTTTCCACATAATTTTACATTTAAACTTTATGAGCCCCATGCTCATTTTATAATAAATAGTCCCTTATGTCAGTTTGAACAATAAAATTTTAAAAAAGTTTTAAAACACTGAAAACCAATATCCATAACCTGTTTTATATGTTCAATTCACATTACATAATGTATATTCTTATGTCACATCAGATTCAACTTTTAAAAAATACACTTCATCTATGATTAAGCACCAGCTTTACAATCGAATAATAAATTGAAACACAGCTTCCAAAATGACACATGATCATTGGGATACGTTACATATAGGCAATACTAAATGCTGCCTAAGTGTATACGAAAGCCTTATTTTTCAATATTTAAAAAAAATTTAGAAATTTTATTGAGCGACCTGCTCGATTTTTAATGAGTTACATAGGCACCCCATATTTTAGCGGATACGTAGGTACCCCTCCCATAGGGAGGGTCTTATCTACTTTTACCTTTCTTTTGAAGGATTAGAGAATTCTTTAAATCGAAAAGAGTAAAACGTACTGCTCGACCGATTTTAGAATATGGAATTAAATTATTTCTCTTATAGTTATCTAGGGTAGAAACTGAGATACCAAACATTGATGCCGCCTGTTCTTTTGTTAAATAAATATCTTTTTCTTTTAATTCATTTCTTTCTTTAGCAAGTTCTTTAGCAACTTGATCTTTTACCATTTGGTGAACGAAAACCTCGTTAATAATTGCGTTGTGCATAGTTTTAAATTTTATACTCCAAAACTACCCTGTATAAAAATTAGGGATTCCCTAATTCGTCAATCCTTAATTATTTTTGCACCAATTTTATTTAGAATTTTCTCAACATCAGTACAACTCTTAGCGGATTTCAGTGGATTATTTTTAGAAACATTATTTTTCACCATACCATTTAATGCAGACTGTATTGTCGTCACATTCTCTCCTGTAATTAAACTAATTACTCTAGCCTTCGCATTGGTTGATGTAACTAACTCGTTAACATTATCAAAGTGATCAAGGATGCCAAGTTTGTACAATGCAATTATTTTTTTAGCGACAGATTCAAACTTTAGATCATCAACATTAAAAATGTTTGGATCATTAACCTCCGCATTCATACGATCTAAATTTTGCTCCAAATATTGAAGCTTTTTATATTGTTGGAGTTTTACATCGCCCACAATTTTCGAATCTATAAATTCAAAAAAATGATCTTTTAAATTAATCGTATGATAAGATCCTCTTTCATAATATAATCGATCAAGAATTTTTTCTTTTTCTAACTGAAGCAAATTTTTAGCTTCGTATAGATCAAGAGCATTTAACTTCTTATTTATAATTAACTCGAAGGATTCAAACTTATTGAAGAACCAATCAATACTTTCTTCCTCCCCTGCTTTAGTTAATTTTACAAAAAGCTCTGTATAATCAACTGGATCTTTAAAGTCCTCTTCTATTGATATTTCTAATAATCCATCAAAAACATCCCAATATTCTAAAAATTTCATTCGTTTGTAATTTTAATTTCTACGTCTTTTAAAACCATCTCCAGCAGTTTTGATTCTTGTGTTTTACTCATCTTTATGTAGCCCTTAACCGTTTTCTCTTGCTTGTGTCCAGTTGCTAGCATTATAACATCCAAAGGAACTCCTTTAGAATAATAAATTGTGACAAAAGTACGTCTTGCTGTATGAGATGAAATTCGATCCATTCTCTTAATATTTTCATTATTTACCAATGGACGCTCTAACAAACTACATTTTTTAGCTATATCCTGAAGCTTTTTATTGAACTTTTGATTAGAATATCGAATAGGCCAACCTAAAGGATATTTTTCTAAAATTAATTTCAGATTTTTCATCAATGGAAACTGAATTGATACGTTGGTTTTTTCTTGAATAAATTTTAGTGAATAATCATCCACAACATAGTTTGAGGTTATCTTATTAAGGTCAGAGAACCTTTGACCAGTTATAACAAGCGATAAGAATTGATCCCTCACTAATGCAAGTGAACTATCATAATTTAGATCTAAATTTATAATTTCATTTAATTCGTCTTCTGTTAGTGCTATCTGGTAAGACTCCTCATCTTTAGTTAAGAATGATTTTGCTTTATAGTACTGATGAACCACATGTTCTAAATCTTCTGCAAATCTTAATATTGTTCTAATATATTTTAATCGACGATAGATAGTTGTCCCAGCATATTCTAGTTCAAAAAGATAGTCTACAAACCCGTTTCTCATATTAACATCGAATTTATCTAAGGTGATTATTTCGTTGTTACGTAATTGATAATTAATGATATTATTCTTTGCTAGGTTAATAGTTTTAATTGAAGAATCTGCTAAATACTTTTGAGTTCTAATATACAAGTCAAATGCCTCCGCAACTGTTTTAATTTTTGCTTTAGATTCAATTTTACCACCATCGAAGAAATGATTTTTAAATTTCAATTTAAACTCTTGCTTTAATGGTGATCTTCCTAAATCATTATCAAGAGACAAGTATACGTCTGTAGCTGCTGATTTCATTTTTTCTAAATGTGAATTAATTTCTATACCAATTCTATTATAACCAGAATCTTTCACCTTCATTTTTGATGGATTCCAATTCTTCGGAAGAATTTTCTTTTTAGAGCTTATTCTAATTTGTTGCGAATCCCATCTCACTACCATTTCTATTGTCGTTTCTAAGTTTGAAGATGGTTTTGCTAATACGAAAGTTATATTCATGATACTAAGCGTTTCTATAAAATTACAAAAACGGATGGAAAAACGGATGAAAAATTTAATAGTTGTTAATAGAAGAAATTTTATAAAATAAAAAAACCTCCTAAAAATAGAAGGTTTAGATACGATACATAATAAGTAACATTTAAAGTTGTGGAGCTGGCGGGATTCGAACCCGCGTCCAAACAAGCAACAAATAAGCTTTCTCCATGCTTAGTTTATTATTAATTTTCGACGATATCCTGAGAATAAACACTCTGTCAACCGCTTATCATCTAAAATCTCGAAACCTATCCGATGCACTAAGGTTTCTATTCTTACTTTCCCGTGTCCCTGTATCAAACGCCGTAAGTCAAGGCTTTTGAGGGACATTCAGCTTCTATACCTAGTATAGACGTGGCGTATTCTTACTAAAATTCAGAATTATGCAGCTAAAGCGTACTCTTCGTTGCCAGTTAAAAAGTTGAAGTGCCTGATTAAAGTGAGTACACAACCTATCACTGCATGCTTACTTACCCATTGGCCCTGCTGTCAAAACCAGTCAGCCCCATAAAGTAAATTGTCAATAAATAATTGACGGATGCCAAATGTACAAATTTTATACCAAATAGAATTAACTTTTTCTAAACATAATTATTGAACAAATTTGAATAAATTAGAGAAAATTCAATTCACAAAAATTTTAATAAAATGGGAAACTTAGTTAATGTACCTACATTCAAAGATCATTATGACAATTACATCAATGGTCAATTTACGCCACCTACAAACGGAAAATACTTTGATGTTGTAACGCCACTTACTGGAAAAGTTTTTACAAAAGCTGCTCATTCTTCGGAAGAAGATTTAGCAAAAGCGGTAGATGCGGCTCACGAAGCTTTCAAAAGTTGGAGTCAAACTTCGCCAACGCAACGAAGCATTATTTTGAATAAAATTGCAGATCGAATCGAAGAAAATTTACAAAATGTTGCGGCTGTAGAAACCTACGATAACGGAAAACCAGTTCGCGAAACGTTGAATGCTGATATTCCTTTAGCTATCGATCATTTCAGATATTTTGCTTCAGTTATTCGTGCTGAGGAAGGTTCTATCAACGAATTAGATAAAGATACTGTTTCAATTATTATCCATGAGCCAATTGGTGTTGTTGCGCAAATTATTCCTTGGAACTTCCCAATTTTGATGGCGGTTTGGAAATTAGCTCCTGCTTTGGCTGCTGGAAACTGTGTGGTTTTAAAACCTGCTGAATCTACTCCTATCTCGATTTTATATTTATTCGAATTAATTGGAGATTTATTACCTCCAGGAGTTGTGAACATTGTAAATGGTTTCGGTGGAGAATTAGGTCGCGCATTGGTGACAAATCCTAAAGTATCGAAAGCTGCATTTACAGGATCTACAGCTACAGGGCGTTTCGTGATGCAATATGCAACAGAAAATATTATTCCAGTTACGTTAGAATTAGGTGGAAAATCGCCAAATGTATTCTTCGAATCTGTAATGGATCATGATGATGATTTCTTAGACAAAGCAATTGAAGGTGCAGTATTATTTGCACTTAATCAAGGTGAAATTTGTACATGTCCTTCTCGATTATTGATTCAAGAATCTATTTATGATAAGTTTATTGCACGAGTTGTAGAGCGTGTAAATATGATTAAAGCAGGAAATCCTCTTGATCCTGAAACAATGATTGGTGCGCAAGCTTCTCAAATTCAATATGACAAAATTTTAAGTTATATTAAATTAGGAAAAGAAGAAGGTGCAGAAGTTTTAACTGGTGGAGATGCTAATCATTTACAAGGAGATATCGAAAATGGTTATTACATCAAACCAACATTATTTAAAGGAAATAACAAGATGCGTATTTTCCAAGAAGAGATTTTTGGACCTGTATTAGCTGTAACAACTTTCAAAGATGAAGCAGAAGCGATTGAACTTGCTAATGATACAATTTATGGTTTAGGAGCTGGAGTTTGGACGCGTGATGCACATCAATTGTATCAAGTTCCACGCGCTATTCAGGCTGGTCGTGTTTGGGTTAATCAATATCATAGTTATCCTGCTGGAGCGCCTTTCGGAGGTTATAAACAATCTGGAATCGGACGTGAGAACCACAAAATGATGTTAGACCATTATCGTCAAACTAAAAATATGTTAGTTTCTTATAGCAAAAAGAAATTAGGTTTCTTCTAAATCAATAATTAATTAAAAATCTCAAAAAATGAAACGTGTTGATGCAACAGAAAAAGCAATTAATTTATTGAATGAATTAAAAGCAAAACATGGCGATTTAATGCTTTATCAAGCGGGAGGTTGCTGTGAAGGAACGCAACCACAATGTTTCAGAAAAGGAGAATTTTACCTTCGATACAAAGATGTTTGCATTGGAGAAATTGATGGAGTTGAATTTTGGATTGACAAAGATCTGTTCGAATATTGGAAACATGCACATTTCGAATTAGATGTAATTGATGCGATTGGCGCAGGAGGTTTTTCGTTAGAAGTTCCGCTTGGCAAAACATTTAAAGTCAATTATCGAATATTCTCTCAAGAAGAACTTAATCAATTAGACGAAGTTAAAATCAATTTATAACAGAAAAGCCATTTGCAATGCAAATGGCTTTTTTATTTATGATAGAAATAATTTTATCCTAAAACTTCAATCGCTTTGTTGATACGTGCAATCGTTTCCTCTTTTCCTAAAATTGCCATAATCACAGGAACATCTGGTCCTTGTAACGCACCAACTAAACTAAGACGTAAAGGCATTCCGATTTTTCCAAATCCAATTTCTTGAGCTGTAACAAATTCTGCCATTGCATCGTGTAAAATTTCTGAAGTAAATTCTGATGAATTTAAAACTTCAACAAATTTTCCTAAAATCTCTTTCGAATCATCTTTCCATGCTTTTTTAGCTGCTTTTTCGTCGTAAGTAGAAGGAGCTATATAAAAGAATTGACCTTGCTCGAAAATATCTTTTACAAAGTTTGCTCTTTCTTTTAACAATTCAACCACTTTTGCATCTAAAACTGGATTCGGTTCGATTCCGTTTTCTTTTAAAACTTCTTCGAAAGATGGCAATAATTCTTCAACAGATTTTTGTTGTAAATATTGGTGATTAAACCAAGTTGCTTTTTCTGGAGAAAAACGTGCACCTGATTTCGAAACTTTTTCTAATGAAAATAATTGAATCAATTCTTCCATTGTAAAAATCTCTTGATCAGTTCCAGAATTCCACCCCAATAAAGCTAACATATTCAACACTGCATCTGGAAAATAACCTTCTTGTTTGTATCCTTTTGCAATTCCTTCTTCTGTTTTCCATTCCATTGGGAAAACTGGAAATCCGTGTTTGTCTCCATCACGTTTGCTTAATTTTCCTTTTCCTTCTGGTTTCAAGATTAATGGTAAATGTGCGAAACGAGGCGCTTCCCAACCAAATGCATCATACAATAATTCGTGTAAAGCCATTGATGGTAACCATTCTTCTCCACGAATTACGTGAGAAATTCCCATCAAATGATCGTCCACAATATTAGCTAAGTGATACGTTGGCATTCCATCAGATTTAAACAAAACTTTATCATCTAAAGTTGCTGCATCAATCGTGATTTTTCCACGAATCATATCATCCAATAAAACTGTACGCGAATCATCAATTTTGAAACGAATCACATAAGGTGTTCCATTCTCAATTAAAGCTTTTGTTTCATCTTCCGTCAACGATAAAGAGTTTTTCAAATTTCCTCTTGTCGACCAGTTATAAATAAATGTTTCTTTATTTTCTTCTGCTTTTGCACGTGCAGCGTCTAATTCTTCTGCCGTATCAAACGCATAATATGCATTTCCTGAAGCTAATAATTCGTCTACATATTGTTTGTAGATTTCTTTACGCTCTGATTGACGGTAAGAACCTAAGTCTCCACCAAAACCAACACCTTCATCAGGAGTTAAGCCTAACCATTTCAACGAATCGATAATATATTGTTCAGCACCTTCCACATAACGTGTTTGGTCTGTATCCTCTATTCTTAATAAGAATTTTCCGTTATTATGTTTTGCGAAAAGATAATTGTATAACGCAGTACGGACTCCTCCGATGTGTAACGCACCTGTTGGACTTGGCGCAAATCTTACACGAACTTCTTTTGCCATTGTATCAAAATTTTTGCAAATTTAAGTCGTTCAATTCTATAATAGATATTTATTTTAAATAATATTCTATTTTTTATCTTCGTGAAAGCAAAATTCAACAAAATAAAACCACATAAAAATGAAATTATATTCAATAGAAACAGGAAATTTTAAATTAGATGGCGGCGCAATGTTCGGTATTGTACCAAAATCGATTTGGAATAAAACCAATCCTGCTGATGATAGAAATTTAATCGATCTTGCAATGAGATGTCTATTAATCGAAGATGGCGAACGATTAATATTAATTGATACCGGAATCGGAACTAAACAAGATGCAAAATTCTTTGGGTTTTATTATTTGTGGGGCGATGCTACTTTGGATAATTCTCTAGCCAAACATGGATTTCATCGCGATGATATTACAGATGTTTTCTTGACGCATTTACATTTTGATCATTGTGGTGGCGCAATTCAATATAACAAAGAGAAAGATTATTTAGAAGCTTCATTCAAAAACGCAAAATTTTGGTCAAATGCGAATCATTGGGATTGGGCTGTAAATCCAAATCCTCGCGAAAAAGCATCTTTCCTGAAAGAAAATATTTTACCTCTACAAGAAAGTGGACAACTTAATTTGATTGATTTACCTCAAAATGGAGCAATTATAGAAAATTCTCCACTTGGTTTTGATATTTTATTTGTAGATGGACATACCGAAAAACAAATGTTGCCAATTATTACCTATAAAGGCAAAAAAATAGTTTATATCGCAGATTTAATCCCAACTGTAGGACATATTCCGCTAATTTATGTGATTGGGTTTGATACACGACCTTTAATAACAGTTGAAGAAAAAGGAACGTTTTTACAAAAAGCAGTCGAAAATGAATATATTTTGTTTTTTGAACACGATCATGTCAACGAATTAGCTACGTTAAAATTAACAGAAAAAGGTATTAGATTAGACCAAACCTATTCATTCTCAGAAGTTTTTGATTCAATTTAAAATCAATTTCATAACCGAAATGATTTCACAAATTCAGAAAAATATTTTCATACCTTTGTGTTGTCATTTAAAAAAATTATAGAAGCATGGGATGTGGATCTTGTGGAACTTCTAATGGCCTTCCGAAAGGATGTAACAATAATGGTGCTTGTGGCACTGATGGTTGTGGAAAATTATCAGTTTTTGATTGGTTATCGAATATGCAACTTCCAAATGGACAAGAAAAGTTCAATTTTGTGGAAGTTCGTTTCAAAAACGATCGAAAGTTTTATTATAAAAACGAAAACAACATATCTCTAAATATTGGCGATGTAATCGCTGTTGAAGGAACACCTGGTCATGATATTGGGGTTGTTACACTTACGGGTGAGCTTGTTAGAATCCAGATGAAAAAAAAGAATCTTTCGTGGACTGCGGAAGATGTCAAGAAGGTTTATCGTAAAGCGAACCAAAAAGATATAGAAACTTGGGTAGAGTTTCGAGATAGAGAAAAACAAACAATGGTTGATTCTCGAATTATGGCGAAAAACCTTAATTTGGAAATGAAAATCTGTGATGTTGAGTACCAAGGGGATGGAGCGAAAGTTACATTTTATTATACAGCAGAAGGACGTGTCGATTTCCGTCAATTAATCAAAGAATACGCAGGTAAATTTGGCGTAAGAATTGAGATGAAACAAATCGGATATCGTCAAGAAGCAGCAAAAGTTGGTGGAATTGGATCTTGTGGACGCGAATTATGTTGTTCGACTTGGTTAACAGATTTCCGCTCTGTGAGCACTGCTGCGGCACGTTATCAACAATTGTCAATTAACTCGCAAAAGTTAGCTGGACAATGTGGTAAATTAAAATGTTGTTTAAATTTTGAATTAGATTCATATTTAGATGCATTAAATAGTTTTCCGTCGATAGAAAGCCGTTTCGAGACTGAAAAAGGTTGGGCACATTGTGTTAAAATAGACGTTTTCAAGAAAGAAATGTGGTTTGCTTATGACAAAGGAGGAATTGTTTGGTACAAATTTTCGGTAGACGATATTCAAGAATTTTTAGCAATTACTGCAAAAGGTCAAAAAACTGAACCTTTAGAAGATTTAGCTAAAAATGTAGAAGAATCGAAACCAGATTTTACAGATGTAATTGGAGAAGATTCTTTAGAACGTTTTGAACGTAAAGAAAAGCAAAACAAAAAACGTAAAAGAATTAAGAATAATCAAAATTCTGGAAACGAAAAAGTTGCGACGAATGCTAATAATCTAAAACCTCAGAAGGCAAAACAAAAACAGCCTAACGAAGCGAAAGATAAGGCGAATCGTCTTGAAAATAAACAAGGAAAGAATCCAAATCAGTCTAAAAAGAATAATCAAAGTAGACCGAACAAAAATTCGAATCCTAATCAGAATCAGCAACAACAAAATCAGCCAAAAGAGAAGCAACAGCCAACTCAGGCGAAAGAGCAACAAGCTCAACCAAATACTGATCAGCAAAAGCCGCAAGGAAATAATCGCAATCGCAATCAACAAAAGCGAAAACCGAATAATCCGAGCAATAATAGCCAACAAAATAATCAAACAAATCAGGCTAATCAGTCAACTCAACAACCAAAAAAACAACCTCAGCAAAATAATCAAAATGCTGAGCAAAAACCGAAAACTAAGGACGAGAATCAAGCAAATAATTCTCAACCGAAACCAAATAAATCGAAGAATCGAAATAAAAAAAGATTTAATCGTGGGCCAAAACCAGATGATACGCAACAGTAGTTTGCTTTTTATTTTAGTCTTTTTATTGTTTAGTTGCGAGGCTAAACATTATTATCAAGACACAAAAGATGTGAAAGACGAATGGAAGAGTAATCAGCCTCAAACCTTTACGTTTGATGTAAAAGATCCTAAACCTTCGGCTGTTAACATTGGATTTGTGTTAAGAAATAATACGTCGTATGAATATAGTAACTTATATTTGTTCACGAAATTCATCGATCCTAAAGGAAATGAAATGATTGATACCTTACAGTATTACATTGCAAATCCTGATGGAAGCTGGATTGGTAAAGGAATGACAACAAAAGAAATGATGTTGGTTTATCGCGAAAATTTACCAATAAAAGACTCTGGTCGCTATCAACTAAAAGTTTGGCAAGGTATGCGAACAAAGAATTTGAAAGGAATCGAAGACATTAGTTTGATTGTTGATAAAGCTGAATAATACAGAATGGAAAACAATAAAAATCCTAAAACAAGCACAACTTCTAAAGCAAAAAAGAAGTTCAATAGCTTTTCATTAGCCAAAAAAATAATCGTTACCATTTGGGTACTGTTTTTTTGTGCCGTATTAGGAATTTTCGGAATCTTTTGGGCGACATCTAACGGATGGTTAGGTGAAATTCCCAATGTACGTGATTTAGAAAATCCTGATATTTATGTTTCATCAGAAATTATTTCTTCTGATGGTGTTTTGTTAGATCGTTTCGAAGCAGAACGCAGAACACCAGTCGATTACAAAGATTTACCACCACATTTAGTTGATGCATTGTTAGCAAAAGAGGACGTTCGTTTCTTTGATCATTCAGGTGTAGATATTAAAGCTGCTTTCCGTGCTATATCTTCAGGAGGTGATTCAGGAGGTGGATCTACAATTACACAGCAGTTAGCAAAACAGTTGTACACAAAAGATCCTTCTTCTAATAAAGTGAAACGTGGTTTACAAAAACTAAAAGAATGGGTAACATCTGTTCAATTAGAAAAATTGTATACAAAAGAAGAAATCATTGCGATGTACTTCAATAAGTTTGACTTTATCTATGGTGCAAAAGGTATTGAATCTGCTTCTAAAGTTTATTTCAACAAAACAACAAAAGAATTAAACTTAGATGAAGCTGCAACATTGGTTTCAATGTTTCAAAATCCTGTAAAATTCAACCCTGTAAAAAATCCTGCATTATCTACAGAAAAAAGAAATCTTGTATTAGATCAAATGATGAAATACAACAAAATTTCTCAAGCTGAAGGGGAAGCTGCAAAAGCTACACCATTGGTTACAGATAAACAAGATATTATGCAGCATGATGAATCACATTCAGCATATTTCAAATCTGCTTTGAGAAAGGAAATTCAGCAATGGATGGTTGATTATGAGAAAGAAACAGGAAAATCTTATAACCTTGAAAAAGATGGTTTAAAAATTTATGTAACGTTAGACTCAAGAATGCAGAATTTAGCTGAAGAAGCGGTTAAAAAACAATTAAAAGTTTTACAAGATCAATTCTTTGGAGAGCAACGTGGACGTAGTTTAGCACCATTTTATAATATTTCTGCTGCAAAAAGAACACAAATCTTTAAGCAAGCAATGGCTCGTACAGATTTGTATAAAAAGATGAAAGCCGAAGGAAAATCTGAAGCTGAAATCGAAACTGTTTTCAATACACCTCGCGACTCTGTTCAGTTCTTTACATGGAACGGAATTCAGTACAAAAAAGGAAAAACATTGATGGATTCAATCGAATATCACAAACATATTTTACAAGCTGGTTTAATGTCAATGGATCCAAAAGATGGAACAATCAAAGCTTGGGTTGGAGGAATCGATTGGAATTATTTCAAATTTGACCACGTAAAACAAGCACGTCGTCAGGTAGGTTCTACGTTCAAACCGTTTGTTTATGCAACAGCGATTAATCAATTAGGATTAACACCTTGTCATACTGTTTCTAATGAGAGAATTCCAGGAAATTGGTCTCCTCGAAATGCTAATGGTAAATATGGTGGATCTCAAGATTTAAGAACTGCATTAGCTTATTCAACAAATATTGTCGCTGCTCGTTTGATTATGCAAACAGGTACAGAACCTGTAATTCAAATGGCTCGTGACCTTGGAGTTGAATCTCCTATCGTAAAAGACCCTACAATTGCATTAGGTTCTGCCGATTTATCATTGTATGAAATGGTTGGTGCGATGAGTGCTTTTGCAAATGGTGGTATTTACATTAAACCGCAATTAATCTTAAGAATAGAAGATAAACAAGGAAAAGTTATCAAAGATTATACACCTCAAACACGAGAAGTTGTTAATGAAAACGTAGCGTACACTATGATTGATTTGATGAAAGGTGTTGTAGAAAGAGGTTCTGGTTCGCGTCTTAGAAATAGATATAACATCACAGCAGAAGTTGCTGGTAAAACAGGTACAACAAACGAAAACTCTGACGGTTGGTTTATGGGATTAACACCAAATTTAGTTACTGGAGTTTGGGTTGGTGCAGAAGACCGATTTGCTCACTTTGCAAGTACAGCCACAGGACAAGGAGCTAATACAGCTTTACCTATTTGGGCTTACTATATGCAAGGCGTTTACAAAGAAGGAGGAAAGTTTGGCGTAACAGCTGGAGATAAATTTGACAAACCTAAGGACATTGAAAAACACTGGGATTGTTCGAATACATACGGATTCCATCAATATGATGAAATGTATGATCCAGGTCCAATTATTGAAGGAAGTGGAAGTGAAAGCGTAGGCGAAAACTATGAAGTTCCTGATGAAGAAGGTCAATAAGTAAATTCTATAAAACAAAATAGCCACTCAAATTTGAGTGGCTATTTTTATGATTTATAATTCTTCTTTTTCCTCTGCGTTATCAAACTGATTGTTGTACGCTTCACGTTCTTGTGCCAATTTCTTTTCGCGTTGTTTTTTCTTAAAATCTCGAATTGTCATATACGTTAACAACACAACAAGCGCTGCAACCAAAAAATAATTAGCATACGTAAATAAGTTCGTAATTGTATCCGTTACCACCTCATCTGGTGTTACAACAGCTTTTTCTTCCATAGGAAATATTTTAATTATTGATAGAATTCTTTCGGATATTCTACCATTCCATTTACATTTTTCAGCGCATCTTCCACTAACTCAATTGCCATACAATTTTCATCTGGAACATCAAAAGGTAACTGAATATCAAAGTCAGATGCTTTTCTGTAACCAAATTTAGGATAATAAGTTGGATGACCTAACAAAATAATCGATTCAAAACCTAATTCTCTCGCTTTCTTATGCGCAAATTTTATTAAATGACCTCCAATTCCATTTCCTTGATAATTAGGTAAAACCGCTACAGGAGCAAGTGCTAAAGAATCGTAAGAAAAATCTGAATGATTAATTTTAATCTTTGTCAATAAAATATAACCAACAATCATTTCGTTCATTTCACATACCAAAGACAAATCAGGAACAAAACTATCAGAATTTCGTAATCGTTCTACTAAAAACTGCTCACGATGATCACTATATTCTTCATTTTCAAATGCCTTTTCAATCAATTTAAAAACTTGTTTATAATCGCTTTTCTCCTCTTTCCTAATATTCATTCCTTCATAAATTGATTAACTTTATAAAATTAGAAAAAGGTTTTAACAAAACAAACAACAAATCGTATCTTTGTCGCTTATAGATTTTAAGCAAATGAGTCAACCAAAAAGATATACAATTACAGCGGCTTTACCTTATGCTAACGGACCATTGCACATTGGTCACATGGCAGGTGTTTACGTTCCTTCTGATATTTATGCGCGTTTTTTACGAAGAAAAGGAAAAGATGTAGCATTTATTGGAGGTTCTGACGAACATGGTATTCCAATTACAATTCGTGCCAAAAAAGAAGGCGTTACGCCTCAAGACATTGTTGATCGTTACCACGAAAATATCAAAAATACATTGGCTAATTTTGGTGTGACGTTCGATATTTATTCTCGTACAACATCTGATAAACACAGAGAAGTTGCTCAAGATTTCTTCAAAACGTTGTATAATAACAACAAGTTTACAGAAGATGTTACGGAACAATTTTACGATGAAGATGCGCATGAATTTTTAGCGGATCGATACATTCGTGGTGAATGTCCGAAATGTGGTAATCCTGATGCTTACGGCGATCAATGTGAAAAATGTGGCTCTACATTAAGCCCAGAAGAATTGATTAATCCTCGTTCTGCTTTATCTGGAAATACTCCAATCAGAAAAGAAACAAAAAACTGGTATTTACCATTAGATCAATACCAAGATTTCTTATCAAAATGGATTTTAGAAGGTCACAAAAATGATTGGAAATCGAGTGTTTATGGTCAAGTAAAATCTTGGTTAGATGATGGTTTAAAACCTCGTGCAATGACACGCGATTTGAACTGGGGAATTCCTGTTCCTGTTGATGGAGCTGAAGGAAAAGTAATGTATGTTTGGTTCGATGCGCCAATTGGTTATATTTCTTTCACACAAGAATGGGCAGAGAAAAACGGTAAAAACTGGAAAGATTATTGGCAAAATGAAGAAACGAAATTGGTTCATTTCATCGGAAAGGACAATATCGTTTTCCACTGTATCATTTTCCCAACAATGATGAAAGCGCATGGCGATTACATTATGCCTGATAATGTTCCTGCAAACGAATTCTTGAATTTAGAAGATGATAAAATCTCAACTTCTCGTAATTGGGCGGTTTGGGCACACGAATATTTAGAAGATTTCCCAAATCAACAAGATACATTGCGTTATGTGTTGACGGCAAATATGCCTGAAAATAAAGACAATAACTTTACGTGGAAAGATTTCCAAACAAAAAACAACTCAGAATTAGTTGGAATTTTAGGAAACTTTATTAACCGTGTAATGGTGCTTTCTCACAAATATTACGAAGGAATTGTTCCTGCAAAAACAATTGAATTTGAAGAATTAACTGAAATCAAATATTTTGCAAAGCGCATTGGTGATCATTTAGAGAAATATGAATTCCGTGCTGCGTTGACAGAATATATGAATTTAGCTCGTCTTGGAAATCAATTTTTACAAGCGCAAGAACCTTGGAAAAAAGGTGATGATCCAGAAGCTGTAAAAGGAATTATGTATGCTGCGACGCAAATTGCTGCGGCATTAGGACAATTGGGAGAACCATTTATTCCATTCGCTTCTGAAAAAATGTTGGCTATGATGAATGTAGAAAAAATGAGTTGGGATGATTTAGAATCAACAGACGAATTTGTAAAAGCTGGACATCAATTAGGACAATCTGAATTAATTTTTGCAAAAATTGAAGACGAAGCAATCGAAGCACAAATCAATAAATTAAACGAAAGTAAAGTCAAAAATAATATGACAAATCCAAACGCAGAACCTCAAAAAGAATTGATTTCTTTTGATGATTTCCAAAAAATGGATATCCGTATCGGAACTATTTTAGAAGCGAAAAAAGTTGAAAAAGCAGACAAATTATTCGAACTAAAAGTGGATACTGGAATGGACGTTCGTACTATTGTTTCTGGTATTGCAGAACATTTTACGTTAGAAGAAATCGTTGGAAAACAAGCAATGGTTTTAGCAAATTTAGCGCCTCGTAAAATTCGTGGAATCGAATCGAACGGAATGTTATTATTCGCTGATAAAGCAGACGGAAAATTAACGTTTGTAAATCCAGAAGAAGAAACGCCAAACGGTGTTCAAGTTGGGTAGACTTAGATTTTAGATATAAGTATTGAGATATTAGAAAGCCACTTCGATGAAGTGGCTTTTATGTTTAATAATATAATTTTATTTCTAAGGATGTTCTGGAAAAGTAAACGAATCGCCTTGAATTGGTTTATTTTTTCGTTGAGCCGGATTATCTTCTTTTGTTATTTGATGTTCATTCAACTCATGTGCTGCGGTAAACGAAGTTACCATTGTATTAAGCATTTCCGAAGCTGCAGTTGGTGAATTTGGTAACAAAACTAATTTGCTTCCAGATTTTTCTCCAATCGCTTGCAAGGTATCATAATGTTGCGTCACCACAATTAACGCAGAAGCTTCTTGCGACGTAATTCCTGCTCCATTCAATACATCTACAGATTCCAATAAACCTTTTGCAATTTCGCGACGTTGATCCGCAATACCTTGTCCTTGCAAACGCTTCGATTCTGCTTCGGCTCTTGCTTTTTCTACAATCAAAATACGTGCAGCATCACCTTCATATTGCGCCGCTAATTTTTCACGTTCCGCAGCATTAATACGATTCATCGCATGCTTTACTTGCTCATCTGGATCAATATCGGTTACCAACGTTTTGACAATTTCGTAACCATATGAATTCATTGCTTCTTGCAATTCACTTTTTACCGCAACCGCAATATCATCTTTCTTCTCGAAAACATCATCTAAACGAAGTTTTGGAACCTCAGCTCGAACAACGTCAAAAACGAAAGAAGTTATTTGAGTATAAGGATTATCTAATTTGTAAAATGCATCATAAACTTGAGTTTTGATGACTTGATATTGAACAGAAACTTTCAATCGAACAAATACATCATCTTTTGTCTTCGTTTCGACAACAACATCTAATTGTTGAATTTTAAGAGACATTTTTCCAGCAATTCTGTCCACAATCGGAATTTTGAATTGTAATCCTGGGTTACGAATACTATTAAATTTCCCGAAACGCTCTATTACAACTGCAGTTTGTTGTTTTACTGTAAAGACGAATAAAAAAAGGAAAATAATTCCAAGAAAAACGATCACGCCTAAATATCCCATAAGTTTTAGTGTTTTGAATTTGTTGGATTAAGATACAAAAAAATTAGGAATGTTAAGTTATAACATTCCTAATTCGAATTTTGCTTCTTCGCTCATCATATCTCTATCCCAAGGTGGATCGAACGTAATTTCTACGTAACATTTCGTTACATATTCTATCTCTTCTACGCGCTGTTCTACCTCTAATGGTAAACTTTCTGCAACTGGACAGTTTGGAGATGTAAGAGTCATGGTAACTTTTACTTCACCATCTGCATTTACTTGCGCATCATAAACTAATCCTAACTCGTATATATCTACTGGAATCTCCGGATCAAAAACGGTCTTGAATTTTTCAACCAATTTTTCTCCAATCGAATCTAATTGTTCTTCTGTTAATGCCATTATTTCAATTCTTAATGGTACAAATGTACAAATACTTTATCTTACGTGGAATTTTTCTAAATAACTATTTTTAATGACTTAAAATAAAATAGTTATAATAGAAGAAAATCGCTTCTTTGGAGAACCCAAAAAAGCGATTTACAAACACGAAGAACTTTTTTATAAGAAAAGTTTAATCATTCATTATATAGATTTTTATTTTAATCCTGTCCAAGCTGCCCATGTTGGGATATCTGCTCCGTTACCAGCTCCTGTAGCATTCGGATTAGTTGTATATGCTTTAGAAACATCTACAGCTTCTTTTTTACTATTTGTTCCTTTACTTTCTTTATCTACATTGATAAAACGAACATTTGTCAATTTTCCTCCTTGATTAAACCAGTTAACAGAACGATCTGTTTCAATATCTAAACCTGTAACAAAATTTGCAATAACTAAGTTGTCAATATTCCCATTAGTACCTGCTCTTAATTTTGCACCTTGAGATTCTGGCCCTTCTTTAGTTCCTACAACCGTTACATTTTTAAGTGTTGGGTTAGAAATTGGTGTTGCATCAGGATTTGTATCTTGATTATCCGCTTCTATACCTCTATTCCCCATTTCTCCACCGATTGCTGCAGGTCTTCTTTTTGCGTACCAATTTGTACCCGTACCCGACCAACCTTCTGTCCAGTCAAAAGAATCGTCTCCAACACCGTTTACAATTATGTTACTTGCATTTACAGTTCCTCCGAAGAATTCAATTCCATCATCACCTCCATTTTCAATGTAGATGTTATCGATTTTTGTTCCGTTACCAACACCAAATAATGAAAGTCCATTAAATTCTTTTTGATCATTATATCTTGCTCCTGAATCTTTAATAATTACATAAGTTAACGATCCTGAGTTATCTGCACTCTCTTTACCTCCATAAATTTTATCTCCTAATTCTGAAGTTGATTCACCTGAAGCACTACGATTAGATGGAGCTTTTCCTAAGATAACAATTCCTCCCCATTCTCCTGGTGTATGATTAACTCCTTGAAAAACAATAGGACTTGCAGATGTTCCATTTGCATATATTTTACCTCCTCTATCTACAATAATGTAAGAAGCAGTACCTCCTTTTGTAATAAACTTAGTTCCAGCAGGAATCGTTAATGTTGCTCCATTTTCAACCGTTACTTTACCTGTTAGGTTATATGTTTTCGAAGGATCTAATGTTAAAGACTTTCCTGTTTTTATTGTACCTTCAAATTTTTCAGGTGTTAAAGGGTTTTTATCATCAATTACTTCACCACTATCATCATTGTTGCTACATGAAATTACCATTGCAGTAGAAGATAAAATTGTTGCACAAAAAAGTGCTTTAAAGATTAATTTTTTCATTTGTATTGTTTTTGTTTGTAATTTTTATATTCTATTGTTGATTTTTAAAGTGTGTGAGAAAATCCTAATCCAACTTGGATTCCTCTGTTATAATTTTCGAGAATGTAGTTTGTTCCTCTATTATTTTGTTCGATCGTGAAATTTGGATTTAATAAATTCTTTCCAAATACTGATAAAGTCGTTTTTTCTGATAAATTGAAACGTATATTAGCATCTAGCAAATTGATTGCTTTCAGCATTTGAGAACCTCTTTCTTGAGAACCAATTGCATATACGTTTTTACCTACATAACCATAAACAAGCATTGCGTCTAATTTCTTTTTACCTCCTAAAGAAGTAGAATAACCAAGACTTGCATTTCCTGAAAAGCGAGCTGCTCCAACCATTTCTTGGTCTGTCTTAGTGAAATTGGTTGCAATTCCTGTTTCATTTTTAACTTTCTCAAAATCTAATTTTTGGTTAGAATTTAATATAGCTGCGTTTAGGATTGTGTATAATTTTGACGTTGTAGAAAACTCAACAATATTTTTTCTCGCCTCTATTTCTGCACCATAAACATATCCGTTATCTCCAGTGTTAATGTATGTTAAATCATTTGCAGATGCTGAAGAAACGTTAACCCTTGAAATTGGATTTTTGATATATTTTCCAAAAGCAGTAATCGATAAGACTTCGTCTCTTTTTGGAAAAAATTCCCATTTTAGTTCTGCATTATAATTATCTGATGGATAAATCTTTGGTTGTCCGTATGTTGTATTCGTTACATCATCATAAGCAAAAGGTGCCATTTCTTTGATTTGTGGCAATGTATAAGTTTTAGATGCTGAAAAACGTAGATTTTGATTATCCGTTAAACTATATTTTAAATTCAATGCTGGTAAAATTTTGTTGTAATTCTTGTCAACTTTACCAGTCATCTCTCCAATATTTGTATTCCAGTCAACCATCAAATTGACATTATCATTTCTCAATCCAATTTGAACTAAGAATTTATCACTCAATTCATATTCTATGTTAGCAAAACCAGAGTAAATTTTTTGTTCTGCAGTATAACTTAATGGATCTAATAAATTTGGCAAATCTGAAGTTCCTGTTCCTCTAAGAGTGGATAAGGTAAACATCCCATTGTTAAAATTATTTTGATTAAAAAATGCATCTAAGTTATTTGGGTCTACAATTTGACCATTTTTTGTACCAATACTAATTTGGACTGCACCAAAATCACGCTTTTTATAAAGACCATACCCTCCAACGGTTAATTTTAGTCGATCCCATTTTTTCGTAATATCGGCTCTACCTTGAAAATCGTTTCCAGAAAATTCATCGTAATAACGGTGATTATCTCCTGGTGAATTACTAATTAGTATGTATTGATTAATCTTTTCATCTAACATCATCGTGTTTTGCATACGATTTGGACGTTCACTGTTGATATGATTAAAGGCTCCACCCCAATTCAATGTTAAGTTATTTCCAAATTGATGCTCACCAAAAAGTTGATTTGCAAAAACTGTTGTGACTTTATTATCTGCACGATGTACAAGACCTTGTCCATTTTCAGCAGTATCTCTCAAAAACCCTCTTAAGATTCGAAAATCTTGTTCTGATGCATGAATAGTATTTGAAGTTAACGTAATTTTATTGTTCGAATTGATTCTATAAATAAAATTTAATAAACCGTTTGTATTAGTTGTATAAGAAGAACGATCAACATTCAATTGCTTTAAATAATCTCCTGCAGCTGAAACGTTATTTTCCTGTCCTTCTCTGTATGCATAATGATTATCAAATCCTATATATCCATAGATAGAAAGTTTACCTTCTCTTCCAATATTTACATTTCCACCAGCCTCTAAATCAATTCCTGTGTTGAATGGATTTTTGGCATTTTTATAATCCCAATTTGTTTTAAAAGCATATTGCTTTACAGGATTGGTACTTGTTGGTAACTCTATTTTTTTGAATCCAAAAAAATTTGGACCATCTTGTTGTTTAAATTTATTATTATCTATTGTCTGTAAATTGACAGAAGAACCTACACCTATTTTTACATAAGCTTTTCCTGTATATTCTTTGGAAACGATGTCGATATTTGCTCCTGTAAAATCACCAATCATACGAGGATAAAATGATTTTTCAAGTGAAATATAATCGACCATATTTGTTTTGAAAATACCTAAATTAATATTCTTATTTTCAGGATCATCTGATGGAATGATAAAACCATTTAACGTAGTCGAATTGAAACGATCTCCTAATCCTCGGACGAAAATAATTCCCGTTCCTTCTTGTTTTATCGTTCCAGAAGCTTTAGTAATAGCAGTTGCAACATCCCCAATACCTTGTTTTTCTAATTGAGCTGCTCCAACTCGCTCTACAATTTCTGTAGATTTCTTCTGCATATTCAACAAGTTAGACTCAGCTGATTTACTTCTTACTCCAGTCACTACAGCTGTCGACAAATCAATTTTTCCATCTTTAAAATCTTCCGGTTGCAAATACATGTTAAGATTCGTCTCCTCTGTTAAAGTTTTCGTAATGGTTTGATAACCGTCAACTTTTACATCGATTTGATAAACATCATCCGGAATAGAAATTTCATAGTACCCTTTCTCGTTTGTTTTTGCTTGAATATTTAATCCTTCAACCACAAAAGTTTTTTCAGAAAGTGGTTGGTTTGTTTTTTGATCAAATAAAGTTCCTTCTAATTTAATATTAGTTTGCGCAAATAATGCTGCAGAACCTAATAATAAAAGTAAAGTTAAATTGCGTTTCATTGCGATTGTATAATTCGTGTTTGTTTGATGGCAAAGTTGCGGCAATCCAATGAAAAACATTTTTAAAAATTGTAAAGGTTTTGTTAGGTAAATGTTATGAAATTATCGTAACTTTAAATGAATGTTAAGAAATGTTTTTACCTAATTTCTCCTAAAATTTAAGCTTAATTTTACATCGACTAATTTTATTTAGTTATTACAAACAATTATGAAGAACATTAAAATTTTATTAGTTGACGACGAACCAGATATTTTAGAATTTATTGGTTACAACTTAAAAAAAGAAGGTTTTGAAGTAGAAACAGCTCAAAACGGACTAGAAGGTTTGAAACAAGCCAAAATTTTTCGCCCAGATTTGATTCTATTAGATGTAATGATGCCACAAATGGACGGAATGGAAATGTGTGCGGAATTGAGAAAATTAGATTCTTTTCAAGATACTTTGGTCGTTTTTCTTTCTGCTCGCGCCGAAGATTTTTCTCAATTAGCAGGTTATGATGCCGGTGCAAATGATTATATCTTAAAGCCTATCAAACCAAAAGTTTTAATCAGTAAACTAAATGCTTTATTAAAATTAAAACAACCTAACGAATCGCCAAAAGACGAATTTATCAAATTGAATAATTTCGAGATTAACCGCGAAACCTATAAAGTAAATTACCAAGGACAAGACTTTTTATTACCACGAAAAGAATTTGAATTGATTGCTTTATTAGCTTCAAATCCAGAACGTGTTTTCAAACGTGAAGAAATTTTGGAGAAAGTTTGGGGAAATGAAGTTGTAGTTGGCGGACGTACAATTGACGTACATATGCGCAAATTACGCGAAAAATTTGGGAACGATCGTTTCTCTACAATCAAAGGAATTGGATACAAAATAAATGACTAAAAGCTCGTAATGGCTTCAACTTTCAAAGTTCAAAACATCTTTCTATTTGCCTTTCTCAGTACATTATTCTTGGCTTTAGGATTTGTTTTGTTCTCTTTTTTATGGTTTGGAAATATTGATTTTATTCTCCAAGAAAAACTATTTTTCATCAGTTTAATGCTTCTTTTATTGATTGGATTATCAATATTTTATTGGTTTTCTTTAAAAAATCAACGAAGAAAAGATTTTACTGAAATCTCGAAAAATATTCCTCAATTTCAATCCAGCACAATGGATTTTGAAGAACTTTCTCAAAAAATTTCTACAATTACAGAAGATCAATCCAAAGAAATTGATGTTTTGAATGAGAGAGAAAATTACAGAAGAGATTTTCTTGGAAATATTTCGCATGAATTAAAAACGCCCCTTTTTTCAGTTCAGGGATATTTATTAACCTTGATTGAAGGTGGAGTTGAAGATGAATCTATTCGCGATAAATACTTAAACCGAATCAATAAATCGGTTGATCGATTGATTTATTTGGTCAAAGATTTGGACATGATTGCAGAGCTTGAACGTGGACGAATCAATATCGAATTTTCAGTTTTCAACTTGACGGCGCTTGTACAAGACGTTATTGATTTATTAGAAATTAAAGCTGAAAAAAATAACATCAAAATTTCTCTAAATTATCCTATTCATCAACCAATAAAAGTTGTAGGTGATATTCAGAAAATTCAACAGGTTTTAATCAATTTGATCGTAAACGCCATCAATTATTCTAATCCAAATACAGAAATTGACATCGATTTTGAAGAATATGATGATAAAATTCAAATCTCAATAAAAGATCAAGGCGTTGGGATAAAACAAGAAGACATTGACCGAATTTTCGAACGTTTTTATCGAATTGATAAATCTCGAAATCGTAACAATGGTGGATCTGGATTAGGTTTGGCAATTGTAAAACATATTTTAGAAGCTCATAAACAGAAAATTTATGTGACAAGTAAAATAGGAAAAGGCTCTACTTTTTCGTTCTATTTACAGAAAGCTTAATACTATTCTCGCTTCGTAAACTTCAAGGTAATGTTGTGTTTAAAAACTTTCAACGTGTCGTTTTTTGCCTCTTTCCACAAAAAATAAGGAGGTTTCAAATTCAATACATTTCCTTTTACAGCCAATGAATCCTCAAAAAGTTCAGCATAAAGAACTGTATCTTTTTTTAAGAATGCTTTGTCTTTATAATCAATCAAATAATAATCACTTCTGACATAAATAGGATCTTTGACACGAAGTGTTGAATCCTTTTTATCAAAATTCCATTTGATATTAATAGGATTAAAACCATCTTCGTACCCCACAAAAATACGTGTTGTATTTACAATATGACGAACAGAAAAAATAAGGACAGTAAAAAAAATAAGGATACCGATATAATATAATATCAATTCTTTTTTCATGGATTTGGTTTAGTTGTTGATTGTTAATGTACAAATATCGCCATTCTATCCTAAAAGATACATAAAAAATGTAAATTTGCATAAATTTAATTTTAATATAACTTCCAATAATGCAATATAATCCGAATGAAATCGAACCAAAATGGCAAAAATTTTGGATTGAAGACAAGACGTTCAAAGCTGAAAATCAATCAGAAAAACCTAAATTTTACGTATTAGACATGTTTCCTTATCCTTCTGGAGCTGGATTACACGTAGGTCATCCACTTGGATACATTGCGTCTGATATTTATTCTCGATACAAAAAATTAAAGGGTTTCAACGTTTTACACCCAATGGGTTACGATTCTTTTGGTTTGCCTGCGGAACAATATGCTATCCAAACTGGTCAACATCCTGCGATTACAACAACAACGAATATCGAAGGTGGTGTTGATAAACAAGGAAATGTGATTGCTGGTTACGAGAACCAAATGAAAAAAATTGGTTTGGGATACGATTGGGATCGTGAAATCAGAACTTCAGAACCTGAATATTATAAATGGACACAATGGATTTTCAATCAATTATTTGATTCATATTATGATAATTCAACCGATAAAGCTGAATCCATTTCAAAATTAGTTGAAACATTCAAAACTGAAGGTAATGCAAATGTAAATGCTGTGGCAGATGATGATATTGAAATCTTTACAGCAGAGCAATGGAATGCCTATTCTGAAAAAGAACAACAAGCAATTTTATTAAAATATCGTTTAACTTTCTTAGCAGAAGCAGAAGTAAACTGGTGTCCAGATTTAGGAACTGTTTTAGCGAATGACGAAGTAATTAACGGATTATCTGAACGTGGAGGATTCCCTGTTGTGCGCAAAAAAATGACACAATGGATGATGCGTATCACGGCTTACGCTGATCGTTTATTAACTGGTTTAGATAAATTAGATTGGCCAGATCCGATCAAAGAATCTCAAAAAAATTGGATTGGTAAATCGCAAGGTGCATCAATCTTTTTTGATGTTGTAGGAAACGATGACAAAATTGAAGTTTTTACTACTCGTCCTGATACTGTTTTTGGTGTTTCTTATGTAACATTAGCGCCAGAGCATCCTTTAGTTTCTCAAATTACAACAGCAGAAAACAAAGCAAAAGTTGATGCTTATGTCGATTATACTTCAAAACGTTCTGAACGTGATCGTTTAGCGGATGCTAAAAATATTACAGGAGAATTTACAGGCGCTTATGCTATTCATCCTTTCACAGGAAAACAACTTCCGATTTGGATTGGTGATTATGTATTAGCTTCTTATGGAACTGGTGCTGTAATGGCTGTTCCAGCTGGTGATGAGCGTGATTTTGCTTTTGCAAATCATTTCGATTTACCAATTATTAATATTTTCAAAGGGAAAGATATTTCTGAAGCTGCTTTTACAGAAAAAGGTGGTTTCGAATTACAAGATTCTGATTTCTTAAACGGATTAGATTATAAACAAGCGGTTGCAAAAGCAATTGAAGCTTTAGAAGAAAAAGGTTTTGGACAAGGAAAAACAAACTTCCGTTTACGCGAAGCTGTTTTCTCTCGTCAACGTTATTGGGGAGAACCAGTTCCGGTTTATTTCAAGGACGAAATGCCTTACACAATTCCAACAGCAGCATTGCCAATTATTTTACCAGAAGTTGACGAATATTTACCAACAAAAGATGGTGAGCCACCATTGGGACGTGCTACAAAATGGGCATTTGATACAACTACAAATGAAGTTGTAGACAATAGTTTAATCAACAATGAAACAATTTTCCCTATCGAATTGAACACTATGCCAGGTTGGGCGGGTTCTTCTTGGTATTGGTTACGTTACATGGATGCGAAAAATGACAACGAATTTGTCTCAAAAGAAGCGGTTGATTATTGGCAAAATGTCGATTTGTACATGGGTGGATCTGAGCACGCGACTGGTCACTTGTTGTATTCTCGTTTTTGGCAAAAATTCTTGTTTGATAAAGGATTCGTTCCTACAGATGAATATGCAAAAAAACTGATTAACCAAGGAATGATTTTGGGAATGAGTGCATTTGCTTATAGAGTTAGTGTTAATTATGATTCTAACATAACGAACTTCATTGAAAATATTGATCAAGTTCAACTTCCTAATAATATTTTTGTTTCTAAAAAATATAAAGATATTATACAAGAATACCATAATGAAGTTAATAGACAAAATGCTTTAGGCAAACATTATAGTGAAGTTAATACACCTGTTGAATTTCAAGAGATAGCAAATATCTACTACACTGAAATGCAAAAAATAAATAATAATTCTCAACCTGTAAAAGATTTAGAGAATAATTATTTCAATATTATCTTAACTCCAATCCACGTCGATGTTAATATGTTGAAAGATGGAGGAGATGAATTAGATACAGAAAAATTCAAAGCGTGGCGCGAAGATTTTGCTAATGCTGAATTTATTTTAGAAGATGGTAAATACATCACAGGACGCGAAGTTGAAAAGATGTCAAAATCTAAATTCAATGTCTTAAATCCTGATGATATTTGTAATCAATATGGAGCAGATTCTTTACGTTTATACGAAATGTTTTTAGGTCCAGTTGAGCAATCTAAACCATGGAATACACAAGGTTTATCTGGCGTTTATTCATTCTTGAAAAAATTCTGGAGATTGTATCATTCAGGAGCAGAAGAAACTTTCTTCGTTTCGGAAGATGAGCCAACAAAAGAAGAAATGAAAGTATTGCATCAAACCATCAAAAAAGTGGATGAAGATGTAAACAATTTCTCTTTTAATACATCGGTTTCTACTTTTATGATTGCGGCAAACGAATTAGGAAAATTAAAAACAACTAAACGTGCAATTTTAGAGCCTTTGGCAATTATTATTTCGCCTTATGCACCGCATATTGCAGAAGAATTATGGTCAAAATTAGGACATGAAACGTCAATTGCGCATGCAGATTTCCCTGTTTTCGAAGAAAAATGGTTAGTTGCTGATGCAAAAGAATATCCAGTTTCATTTAATGGTAAAATGAAATTCTTGTTAGAATTACCTTTATCATTATCAAAAGATGAAATTCAAGAAATTGTAATGAACGACGAACGTACAATCAAACAATTGGGTGATCGTACACCAAAAAACATCATTATTGTTCCTGGAAAAATCATTAATATCGTTGGATAAAATTCGTCAGTTCGAGTGATTTTTAGAAATGAAATGTATAAAAATTGTATCGAGAACAGAATTTTAAAACCTTATTCTCGATACTAAATTCTTTCAGAATTTCACTCGAATTGACGGTTTCAAAAATAAAAGTAAAATCCTCGCAATTGCGAGGATTTTATTTTTTATTGCGTTAGGGATTGTAGTGAAAATCCTTTGCTGAATAGCAAAGATTGTAACGAAAAGCCCGCCCGTAGGAACGCCCAAAACATATTAATTAGCCATGTTGTCCCTTGTATTTTTTTGTACAGCAATAGCTCCAAAAATTGCCAATAAAAAAGCAAATGCATAGAAACCTTTCTCCGAAGGTAGGATTGTTGCATTCCAAAGACCTATAATTAAAAGTGTGATTGAAGCAATAGTTCCAAACCAACAAATTCCGTAATAAATATCAGTTACAGGGATTTGTTCCAATCGGTCTCGAACTGCTTTTTGCAAAGATACTACGGCGAAAAGTCCAAATAAAAGAACGGTAAAGTAATAACCTTTCTCGTTCAATTCCATTTCGGCGCGCGTCAATCCAATAATATATCCAATCATTCCCGAGCCTAAAGCAATCCAAGAAGCTGCTATAAAAGCATTAGATACTTTTTGTTGTTTCATTTTATGTATTTTAGTAATAGATTAGCTGTAAATATAAAAATAATTTAATCTGATTTACAATAAAGATTATTCTTAACTCAATAAATATGAAATATTTACCAACTTTAGAAACGGAGCGTTTAATAATTCGTCCAATTACGATGGATGATTTGCAGGATTTTTATGAGATGGATTCTCAACCAGAAGTGCATACATTTCTGAAAAATCAACCAATTAAAACGATTGATGAAACAAGAGAAATCATCGAAAACTTATTGATTCAATACAACGAACTTGGACATGGACGAGTGGCTGTTATAGAGAAAGAATCGGGAAAAATGATTGGTTGGACTGGTTTTAAATACATGACCGAAAAAGAGGCGATGAATAATCGATTTGATTTCTTAGATTTTGGCTATCGTTACCGTAAAGAAACTTGGGGAAAAGGTTATGCAACAGAAGCTGCGAAAGCTTGCATGGATTTTTATAACGAAAATATGATTGATTTTAAACTAAATGCCATAACACATACAGAAAATGCAGCATCAAGAAATGTTTTAGAAAAAATAGGTTTCGAAGTCACTGAAACTTTTCATCTGGACATGTGGGATTTGGATTGCTTTTGGTATGAATTGAAGAAATAATTAACTTCAAAATAATCTTGGTTCACGCAACCTTTTAAGTAAATGATTCTCTTTCTTTTAAACACTATTTATATGAAAAAGAATTTTTTACTTTTTTTATTCGTCATTGGTTTTGGACAATTGATTTCTGCACAAGAAAAATCAAACGATGAACGCAAAAATGTCATCACTTTTAGCGTTCTTTCAGCAGCTTTATCGCCTCCAAGATGGACTTTTGGATACATCTATAAACTGAACGAGCGTTATTGGATTGGCTCTGAAATTGGCTACGGAAGTTATCATAGCATTCCTGTTAGCCACAAACCAAAATATAAAATCAACGAAGATTATCAACTTTTTGAGATTCGACCAGAATTTTTTATCAATCTAAGCGAAAACAGACGAGTAAAACATCTTATTTCTTCCGAGTTTTTCTATATTCATCACACCGATCATCTTGAAAATGGTGAATATTACCGAAATGATGCTCAAAATTTTTCGTATTTATATTCGTATGACGAAGCCGATTATAAACGAATAAAATATGGATTGAATATCAATTACAATATTTTTATTCCAACTCATAAAGGATTAGTTTTTATTCCAAAAGTTGGTTTGGGTGTAAAAAATAGAAATGTAAAATATTCGAATGTTACAAATTTAGAAAGTGTTGATACTCGAATTTTTGATGATTTTATGGGCGGTTTAGAAAATCATTATAAAAAAGAAGGTTCTTCTACAGATTTCAATTTAAATCTTAACTTTAAGATCGCTTATCAATTTTAAACAAAACATGAAAAAAATAATTTTAACGACAATTTGTTTGGCTGCATCACAAGCTAATTTTGCACAAAAAATTTCGACAAATGATTATGAAGTTAAAACAACTTTAGCTGATTTTAATCTGAAAGGAAAGGTTGAAAAAGTGACTTCAACTGCAACAGATGCAAAAGGAAATACCACAACTTTACCTTTTTTGGAGAATGAATTTTACAATCAAATTTCGTTAGAATTTAATCAAAAAGGATTGTTAACAAAGCGAACAAATTATTTGGATTATCAAGGAAAATTAGCTGTTTATAACTATGTTAATTACGACTACAATAACTCAAATTTTATTGATAAACAGACAAATACAGTTATTAACAATGGTGAAGATCCAAAACGAATTGCTTCCGACAAAACCTTTGTTTATGACAATAAAAATCGGTTGATAAACTTGACAGAAAATATTGAAGGGAAATCGTCAAAATCGAGTTATGAAACGATTTTTAATTATTCGAATAAGTTGGATAAAATCACGACAAAAGTGGAAGGTTCTACGATTAGTGAGAATAATTTGACATATAACAAAAATGGTTTATTGGTTTTGGATGAAATGACTTCTTTTGATGGAAAAAAAGGGCGAAAATCGTATTATATTTATGATAAAGAAACACCTATTTTTCAGGAAGAAATTGCTGGAAATTCGAGCAAAATAATGTTTTTTGAGAATGGAAACATTTCAAAATTACAATCATTTGACGCCAATAAAACGTTAGCTTATCAAGCTGATTTTGATTCGAAAAATGAAATTGTAAACTTCAAAAAACAATCCTTCCGAAATGGACAAACTGTTTTAACTTCTTATCAAGTTTCGTATGAATATGATTCGAAAAATAATTGGATAAAAGCTTCTATTTCAATCAATGGAGAATTGAAATATGTTGTAAAACGAACGATAAATTATTATTAAAACACAAAAGGTTGAGCAATGCTCAACCTTTCTTCACAAATAAATAACACAACACTACTTATTAAGTCATTAAAGTAGGATGTTAAGCTTAAATCGCTTTTGGCGTATATATTTTTCTTAATTCTTTTGTCGCCGCAACCATTTCGATTAATGCTTTTTCGGTTTCTTCCCAATGACGCGTTTTTAGTCCGCAATCAGGATTTACCCATAATTGATCTGCTGGAATAACTTTTGCCGCTTTCTCTATCAAATCAACCATTTCCTCTTTCGACGGAACGCGAGGCGAGTGAATATCATAAACTCCAGGTCCAATATCATTTGGATAATTGAAATCTGAAAAAGCATTTAATAATTCCATCTGACTTCTCGAACATTCAATTGTAATGACATCCGCATCTAAATCAGCAATATTTTGAATAATATCGTTGAATTCTGAATAACACATATGCGTATGAATTTGCGTAGAATTATCAACATTACTTGAGGCTAATTTAAACGAATCAACAGCCCATTTCAAATAATTTTGCCATTCATCTTTTCTTAATGGTAAACCTTCTCGAATTGCAGGCTCATCAATCTGAATAATTTTAATTCCAGCTTTTTCTAAATCCGAAACTTCATCTCGAATCGCCAATGCAATTTGTTTACACGTCGTAGATCTTGGCTGATCATCGCGAACAAAAGACCATTGTAAAATCGTAACTGGACCAGTCAACATTCCTTTTACTTTTTGTTCTGTGATAGATTGTGCATATTGTGACCAATAAACCGTCATTGGAACTGGGCGATAAACATCACCAAAAATAATCGGCGGTTTTACACAACGCGTTCCATAACTCTGAACCCAACCATTTTTAGAGAAAACAAATCCGGCTAATTTTTCACCAAAATATTCCACCATATCGTTGCGCTCATATTCACCATGCACCAAAACATCAATGCCAATTTCTTCTTGCCATTCTATCGTACGCTTCGTTTCTTGTTTCAATAAAGTATCATATTCTTCGGCAGATAATTCCCCTTTTTTATACTTCGCACGCCAACTTCTCACCTCTTGCGTTTGTGGAAAAGAGCCGATTGTTGTCGTAGGAAAAGGAGGAAGATTCAATACATTTTGTTGCACAATTTTTCGGTTTCCAAAACTATTTGCACGATTATAATCTTCATCTTTTATTGCATTTACTCGTTCTTTAACTTGAGTTTGATGAATTAATTGAGAATTTTTTCTATTATTAATAGAGAATTGATTCGCTTCATATTGTTGAATCAATTTTTCGTCATTCGGGTTTGAAAAATAATTTTTTAAGAAAGCAACTTCTTCTAATTTTTGCTTCGCAAATGCAAACCAATCTTTAATTGTAGTCGGAAGATTTTTTTCGTTTGTTTCTAAATCTAAATCACAAGGTGAATGTAATAATGAACAAGATGTTGAAATAATAACTCGTTTTTCTCCAATTTTGTTCACAACTTTTTCTATCGTTGAAAGTGATTTTTGAAAATCATTTTTCCAAATATTTCTACCATCAACTAAACCTAAAGAAAGTTTTAATTGAGAAGGAGCTTGATTCAATATTTCATCAAGTTGATTTTCGTCTCGAACCAAATCAAGATGCAAAATATCAATTGGTAAATTGATTGCTAAAGCTGTATTATCTTTCAATCCATCAAAATAAGTTGCGACCTGAATCGTAAGTTGAGGAAATTCTTTTCTTATTTTTTTGTAAACTTCTTGATAAGCCGTTTTCGATTTTTCGTCTAAATCTAAAGCTAAAAAAGGTTCGTCGAACTGAATTGTATTTGCTCCATGATTGATTAAATCATGAATAATTTCAAAGTAAACTGGCAATAAATTCTGAATTAAATCAATTCGATCAAATCCTTCTTCTTTTTCTTTTCCTAATAATAAATACGTAATCGGTCCAATTAAAACAGTTTTTGGATTAAAACCTTCTTTTTTGGCAGCGATAAATTCATTTACAATTAAGTTTGAGAAATATTTAAATTCTTGATTTTTTACAAATTCTGGAACGATATAATGGTAATTGGTATCAAACCATTTTGTCATTTCCATCGCTGTAATATCTAAATTATCTTTTTGATAGCCTCTTGCCATCGCAAAATATAAGTCTAATTCAGTATTCTTTTTATTTAAAGCAACTGTATTGAAACGCTCTGGAATTGCGCCAACTGATAACGTAAAATCTAAAACTTGATCGTAAAAAGAAAAGTCATTACACGGAATTAAATCAATTCCGGCAGCTTGTTGCAATGCCCAATTTTGTTTGGTAATTGTACGGCTTGTTTGCAATAAAGCTTGTAGTTCAATTTTACCTGCCCAATAATTTTCGCAGGCTTTTTTTAGTTCACGGTTAGCGCCAATTCTTGGATAACCTAAAATTTGTGTTTGCATTTTGATTGTTTTTTAATGTTCAAAAACACAAACGCGAGTTGATAAATAGTAAACCTATTTTGACAGACAGACTTCAAATCGCGAAAGTATCATCTTTTGTTTCTATTGGTAATCTGACTTGTAATTTGCATTACTTACAGTTGCGCGACAGCTCGTGATTCTCACACGATTCCCCAATAATTTGTTGTTTATTTCTTCACAAATGTAACAAGACAAAATAAACGATTGTAAAACTTGAAAAAATAAGATTATACTACTTATTATGACTAATTTTACAAAACAAAACACTTAAACAACGATAAAATATCGTGTTGAAAAGAATATTATTTGGATGGAAACATTAGATCAAACCGATTTAGAATTATTAAGAATTCTACAAAAAGATTCGAAATTGACAGTAAAAGCAATTGCTGCTTTAGTTAATTTATCTCCTTCACCCGTTTTTGAACGTATAAAAAGGTTGGAACAACAAGGTTATATCAAAAATTATAGAGCGGTTTTGGATGCAGAAAAGCTGAACAAAGGCTTTATGGTTTTTTGCAGCATCAAGCTAAAACAACATGATCGCACGATTGGGAATAAACTTGTAGAAGATATTTTGTTGATTGATGAAGTGGTGGAATGTTATAATATTTCGGGCGAATATGATTTTATCTTAAAAGTACAAGTTTTGGATATGAAGCAATATCAAGATTTTGTTTTCAATAAATTGGGCGCTTTAGAAAGCATCGGAAGTACGCACAGCTCTTTTGTGATGGCCGAAATAAAAAATACGTATGGAATAAATATTTAATAAAAACAAAAGGTCGAGCAATGCTCAACCTTTTTTCCACAAATAAATAACACACTACTTTTTGATTACTTTGAAAGTAGAATTGTTAATTTTTATGATGTAAACACCTTTTGGTAAAGAAGAAACATCTAATTGATTTTTCCCTTTTTGAAGTGTTTTCTCTGTCATTTTGTCTCCTGTAATAGCAAAAATTTCGGCTTTTGAAGCTTCATTTGTTTCGATAAACAATACATTGTTAACAGGATTTGGATAAACATTAATTGATGATTTATTCAGATCACTTATTCCTAAAACAGCTGATGAAATTGTGATGTTTTGTGAAACAACTTTTCCATTCGAATTGAAAGAAATTTTGATTTTAGCTGTTCCATTTTTTAATGGATTAATGACTAATTCTTCCTTATCATTAATCGAAATTTCAGCGACATCATCATTTTCAATAATTTCTAAATCTTTTACAATTGCTGCTGATAAATTATCTAAATCAGAAACTTTATCTTTCAAATCAATTGTTGTTGCTGAGTTGATTTGATAAGTCGTCTCTAAATCATTAATAATTGGTGCTGCATTATCTGGAAAAACTGGTATTGAAGGAAACCAATAATATTCACTTAATTTCACAGATTTTTTAAGACTTCCGTTATCAGAAAATCTATGAACAAAATTAATTTGTGAATTAGTTCCCCAACCTGAACCAATAGTAGTTAATACTAGTTCGTTTGTCAACGGATCAATCCTTAAACCTGCTCCATAATATGTTTCCTTTGGTGTCGTATCTTGACCAGGAATTTCTATAAAACTTTCTTCAAATTTATTGTTTGTTACATCGTATTTCACAACATTGATTCCTGATAGAAAATAAATACTATTATCTTGTGTGGAAGAACAAAAAGTACCAGCATTCCAAGCAGAAGGAGTTGGAACTGTTTTCGTAGGAATAGCAATTTCTGTAGTTTCTAAAGTCGTAGGATTTATTTTGACTAATTTTTTAGATAAAGCTCCCCATACATTTCCATCTTTAGATTGTACAACCGAAATAAAACTTCCTGCAATCGTTTGTTTTATTTGGTGTGTTTTTGGATCGATAACTAAAATTCCTCCAGTACTTGAAACAGCAAAAACAAATTTAGATGTACGAATCATATTTCCTACTTGACCAACTTTAGAAGTTCCATCAATCAGAGAACCAATTTTTAAATTCTCAATATCAAAAAGATAAATTCCTTTTGCAGATCCTATATAACCTTTTTTACTATTAACCCCAAGAAAACTTCTACCATCAGCACCAATTGTTTCGAAACTTGCTTTTTTCTGTAATGTTTTCGAATCTGCAACAACTAAACGATTTCCTTGTTTCGAAACAATGTAAAAATTATCGCCATATATTGTTCCATATTGAGAAGTTACACCAAATTCTTCACCAGGATTAACTGTTTTATAAACATTATAATCAACCGAATCGTTTGCATTAATAAAATTAATTGATCCATTTGCTTTACCAAACCAGTCTTCATTCACAATAAAAACGCCGTTTGTATATTCTTTTGTTTGTGCAAAACTTGTTTGAATTGCAGCTATTGTAAAAATCGAAAGTAAAAATTTCTTCATGTATTGTTTTTTTAGAAATCCGAAACCATCATCCAAAAATGATAGCCTCGGATAAAAATATTTAGAATGTTAGATTATTGAATTTTTTCTACTTTTAGTTTATCCATTGTAAAGTATAATGCTGTGTTTGCTCCCCAATCTCCTACATCTGTAGTTTCTAAAAAGAACATTAAATATTTAACTTCTCCTAAAGCAGAAAGATCCACATCTTGCCAATTTGTTGAAATATTATTTATTCCATTTCTAAAATCAACAAAATAATGAGTTACAGGTTTTTCTGTAGTCAATTGTTTATTTGCTGAAACACCATAAATATGAATCGCGAAATAATCTCCTTTTACAAACTTTCTTGCATATGCATCACCATTCAGAATCCCATAATAAGACCAAGGGCTTATTGCTAATTTTACATTTTTTGCTTTGTATTTATTAGCTGTATCAGTAATTTCTACTACACTCGAAAATCTGTCAATCTTAACTTCTTCTCCATATTTCAAAACTTTCTCAGATGGTTTGTGATCAGCGAAAGAGACTAAAAATGGTGTTCCTTGTCCATCTGCACCACCTTTTGCCATTGTACCCCATTGATTATCTAACCAACCGCCTTCTTTATCTATTTGATCAGAATTGTCATTACTATTAGAAACCGTGAATCCCATCCATGTTAAATACTCTGGCCAAGCTGTATGTTTAAACTTGAAAATACCTGAAGTTAATTCAGCGTCTTCTGTATAAGTACCTTCCCAAATTTTTCCTCCGGCTGTAGTAGTTCCTTTTGTTAAATCAAACTTTGATAAATCTAAGGTTTCATATTTTTGTTGATCTACTAATTCAGTATTGTCGTCATCATTATTACAAGAAGTCAATAAAAAGATTGATGATGTAGCAAATAAGAAATTAAAGAATAGTTTCTTTGTAAAATTAAAATTCATTTTATTTAGTTTTGTTATATTATAAATGCAAATCATAAGCACCTGCAACTTCTGTTGAGATTTCGCCTAACCAACCCGCTTCTTGATTTGTTGCTGTGTAAACTTTGATAAAATCGATTCCTAATAATTTAACAGGATTTCCATTTTTATCAACAGCCCAATCAATATCAATATTTGAATCTTCGCTGTTATTTGGTGCATTGTCTACATAACCATAAGCCAATTGTTTACCAGTCCAAATACCATTTTTCTCTGTATAATTGCTTGCCAAAAGTGTACCTGAGAATTTTAACTGATCCGAACCAAACCACAATGGATAATATGATTGTTTATGATAAGAATTTTTAGTTTTATAACCTGAATTTCCTTGATTATCTGTCCATTTTACATATTCAGGATTAGGTATTTTATCTTCTTCGGTTGGTTTTTGATAAGAAATACTATAATTTTTTATTGTATTTGGATTCGTGTACTCACTTCCTGCAATTTCGTACCATTCGTCGTCATCTGGTTTTCCGTTTTTATTTTTATCATATGCAACCATCACAATTCCAGGTTCAGAAGATCCAGCAAAACCATTTCCTAAAACTTTAAAATCGCGTTTGTTTGGTTGGTTCATAATCGTATGGTCAAAACCAAATACCACATATCCTCCGTAACCTCCAAGTGTAATCATTGTAGATTTTTCTCCTACTAAAGCCTTAGCAGCTTTGGCTGTCATATCAGCTTGAGTTTCTCCTGTTACATAAGATGGTAAAGCATTTGTGAATTGTCCAACTGCTGGCAAATAATCAAAGACTTGAGAAATATATTTACTGTAAGTAGATAATTCTTGTGTAACATTAACCTTTGTTTTTATCGTTTTAGAAGTTACTCCTGAAGTAATTTCTAATGTTAAATCGTAAGCACCAACTTTATCAGAAACAAAACCTAAGGTTTTCTCATTACCAATAATTTCATTGCCAAGTTTCCATGTATATGTTGCATTTTCGAAACCAGAAACAGTTGGTTCAATTGAAACAATTTTTAAACGTGCTGCATCATAAGATACTTGTAATGTAGCATTATCAGGATTAGTCTCGATAATGTTTTCATCATCACTACAGCTTTGTATTAAAGCAAAACTTAGTGCGGTTAGTAAGATTTTAGAATATTTCATATGTAAATTTTATTTATAGACAAAAGCAAAGTGAGCAGGAATATTTCCAGCAGCAGTTTTCCATTTAAAAGCACCATTTTTATCAAAACAATAGATGTAACCCATCGAAACATAATTTCCGACATCGGTTAGAAAAAGATCTTTGGTTTGAGGATTTACAGCAATTCCGTAAGGTGTTTCGATTTCATTAATAACAGGATCATTGACCAATGTTTTGTTGATAACTTGTTCTGTTTTGGTATCAATTACACCATAAGTTTTTGTGTATTCGAAAGTTGTGTAACTAAATTCGTTTGAATAATAATAGAGTTTGTTATCAACAATTGTAAAGTTAGAAACAGGAATATCAAATTTCTTTTTGATTTGATGCGTTTTACTATCCAACACATATAAATTTGATGGAACGTTGTAATAATCACCACGAGAAGTCACATATAAATCGCCATCTGCATCTTTTTTTAAACGATGAAGGTTTACTTCAACATCAATTTTTTTAGTTTCTTTAAACGTTGATAAATCAATCACAGAAATCGTTTTATCATATTCAGGAACTCGATATCCTCCTGAGTTTGCTACATACAAATTATTCCCAACAACTTCTAATTCTTCTGGCTGATAACCTACGGTCACTTGTCGCGTAACCGATAAATTAATCGTATCTATTTCGACCACTTTTCCCAAAGGCGCTTTCGGATCGATTGTAACAGGACCAGCATACGAAGATGCATACGCTTTCCCATTTGCAAACGTGATGTAACGACCATTTTCTAAAGGAATTGTTCCCAGATGTTTGGCTGTTCTTACATCCATTACCTCGATAAAATTTGATACGTTGATAACCGCATATAACTTATTTCCATAAATTTTGATATCATTCCCAACATCTCCCAATTCCTTTACCATAGTAGGATTTACGGTTGCATATATATTTCTATTATAGGTTCCTGTTGTAAAATCCATATAATCTACCGTAGCCATATTACTTCCCATTTTTCCTTCGTTTAGTAAATAAAAACCAACGACATCTGTTTTTTCGGGATCGGTTACACCTTCTTCCTCTTTCTCGATCAAATAAGTATCTTGCTGACAAGCATAAAAAGTAATTGCTGTTAAAAAACAGACGAATAATTGTTTGAAATTTCTCATAAGTTTGCGCTTAATATTAGCTTGAATTGTCTTCCTGGCATTGGATAATTTAAAACCACATCATATTGTTGATTCAAAATATTATTTAATTCAAAAGAAACTTTGAATAGACTTTGATTCAACCTAAACTCTTTATGTATCCCTAAATCATTTGTAAACCAAGGATTAAGACGATTTATTTTAATATTATCTTGATGAACATTGTAACGTTCTCCCACATAAATAAAACTGTAATTAAAATTCCATGTTTTATAAGAAGCCGCTAAAACAAAAGAGCCACTATGTTTTGGTGTATATGGAATTTGATTTTTGTAGTAACTTTTTTTAGGATTCGAATAATCTAACGCTTGCAAAAAACCGTAGTTAAGCATTGGCGAAACCTCTATTTCTCCTAATTGAAATGTTGATCGAATTTTAACATCCAACCCTTTTATTCTGACTTCATCCAAATTGAGCATAGTGAAACGAAACAAACTTCCAGAAGGCGCAGCCACAATTTTATCAGTTACTTCATTGTAAAAAGCATCGGCTTGAATCGTAATATTTTTGAAGAAATTTTGAGATGATTTAGAATAAGTAAAACCAACATTATATTGTGTAGAATATTCTGGTCGAAGATTCGCATAACCAATGTCTGTGTAGTACAAATCGTTGAACGTTGGCATTCTAAAAATACGTTTATAAAACGCTCTGATATTAAAATCGTGAGATTTGAATGGTTGATAATTGGCGATAATCGTTGGCGTCCATATATTTTTATCAGGCGCACTTGTGTTCATTTCTACTGATTCTTTTACAAAAGTTCCAAATAAACTTCCTTGTAAACTCAAACGTCCAAGACGATAAGTAGACGCGAACGCAACAAGATTTGTATGACGAGTAGGAAAAGAAAAATTCTTTAAATCTGCTCCCATATTATTAAACTGATAATCTGTTGCAACATTCACATCCCAATTATCTGTAATCGAATAAAGATTCGCCCAAGACACATAAAACTCGCGTTGTGTGTACTTATTTTCTATTTTTACTGTCGAAATTGTATCTGTATAATGGGTGAAATCGTAAGCAAACTTTGCGTTTATCTTCGATTGAAAATTTCTGAATCGTTTCTCATATTTACCTTGAACAAAATAATTTCGATCAACCAAAGTTTGTCCACGTCCATCAAATCGACCACGCACAATTGCAGCAGGAATTCCACGATCCGAATCATACAAATATCCTTTTACATTCCAATTCGATTGATTTCCTTTTCCGATCAATCCTAATTCCAAACGTTTTGCATCAACTTGTCCATCTCTACGTTTCAAAAGTGTATCGTATGCAGTAGTTCCATCCAAATTTTTGCGTTGATAACGGAATTTATATATACCATTCGTTTTAACATATTCTGCACTCAAAACAGCTGATAATCTATCCGTAATTTTCTGTTCAATACGAATAGAAGGATTGATTAATTGAATCGAGCCTAACTTATAACGAAGTGTAGCATTCGTTTTTTTATCACCAATAAAAACAGGTTTTTTGGTTTGAAGATAAATAGCAGAAGCAGAAGCATAATCTTTCGCTGATTGAAAAATATTACTTTTTTGACCATTATATAAAGAAATCATTTCCATATCGTCTAAAGAAAATTTTCCTAAATCGACAATTCCATTCTGCGCATTTCCAAGTTGAATTCCATCATAAAAAACTGCAACATGTTGAGATCCCATCCCACGAACATCAATAGTTTTTAAACCTCCAACTCCACCGTAATCTTTAATTTGCACTCCTGCAAAAAAACGAACAGCATCTGCCACAGAATGGCTATTTAAAGCCTCTAGTTCCGCTCCTTTCAATTCCTGAACAGGAACAACGGCTTTTACATTATTTTTTAAAATATTAACTTGCTGAAGCTCTAAAATACTATCATGAATAATTTGCGCAGAGGCTATGCGACATGAAAGCAAAATCAAGCTGCAACAAATAATTATAGTTTTTAGATTTCTCATTTAGCAATAATCAATTGTTGCTAACGAGAGTATATGAAGAAGTATTGAAAGGACGAACCTATCCAAAATTTGAACTTCACGCTTTAGTCCCCGAAAGCATTCAACATTTATCATTTTGGTAGGTCTTCTGACTTACTCCTTTTTTAGAAATCCTTCCCATTAAAAACAGTGGATATAATGTATCTAAAAAATATGGAGCTTACAGCAGCGGGTCTGTTCAGGATTTTCACCTGATTCCCTGTTACCGAACGGTTAAGTTCGCACCAAATGTTAATCAAAAGTAAAATTATTATTTTGAATAAACAATTAAATCTTTATCAATAATAGCTAAATAAAAAAAGCTAACTCATTCGTTAGCTTATTCTTTTACTTTATTTATTTCGATCACTTCTCCAGTTTCATCAACCTGAACCGCAATCTTTTCATAATTCCATTTATCAAATTCTTTCTCTCCTACAATAATTGCAGTTCCAGAACCTTTTGTTCCTTTTATAGGTACAGAAATGTTAGCTTCACCAATATCATTTGTAATAGAAATATTTCCAGTAAAAACTCCGTTCGTTTTAACATCCGTACCCAATTTCTGCTGAACTTCAACATTTTGATTAATAATATTAATTGCATGTTTCGTTACATCACTATCCGAAGTTATCTTACTAAAACCCCAAAAAGCACCACCAATTAACAATCCAAAAAATAAAATCACAAACGACAAACAGCCAACAGGCACAACCCATTTCCAATTACGTTTAAACCAACTTTCCTTTGGTAACAATTGATTATCATACTGATTTTCTTCCATAATATATAGGTTTTGAGTAAAGATAATAAATTTGGGCGTTCCCTCGCTCTTTGCCTTCCATTTATATTATTCATAGAATAAGCAAAATAATACAAACACAGCTAATGCAAATCGCTCGGTCGGGCTATCCGTTGCAATCTTTTGTAAAAGAAGATTAGAAGTGATTACAGGAAATACAATTTCTACAAAAGGATTTCCACTGCTATCCCTAACGCGGGTTTTAAGTTCTGAGTTTTGAGTAATAAGTTATAAGACATAAGATTTAAGACTGACAATAAAAATCTACAAAGGAGTGTTATCGAGTTATGAGTTGTAAGTTCTGAGTTAGTTGTAAAAAGGAAGCTTCCTTTTTATCAAGAAGAAGCTTCTTGTTGACTAATTAGAAGCCTCTTGTTGGATGAAAGCAAGCTTCTTTTTTTATAAAACATAGTCTGGAGATGCGTAAAGCTTACAGCGTTCAGCTAAAGCGCGACGTATAACCACAAAAAAAGCCTCAAGAAATAAA